>CAZJWW010000006.1:0-12589 GCA_964549895.1 uncultured Gammaproteobacteria bacterium | reverse complement strand
ACGCGCGACAGGAGATTACCACCAGCCTAAATGAGACCGTTACCGCTCGAAATATAGAAATTAAAAACGGCATGGCGCCCTTGTCTGCAAAGGGTGGGAGTTGCATTAAGGCCCTAGAGCTTGCCCGTGCTGCTAACGGAAATTGGCAAACAGGCAGCACCCTTAATTGTGATTTATTGCTCGTATCATCTGGCTGGTCGCCAGTGGTCAATTTAATTTCGCATCGTGGCGTGCGACCTACTTGGCAGGCCGATAATGCCTGTTTTATTGCGGATCAACCTTTTGATGGCATCTGCACCGTTGGCTCAGCATCGGGTCTTTGGAAAACCACTGATTGTCAAGACTCTGCATTGATCGCCGTTGAAAATGTCGCTAGAGCAATCGGGCATACGAAAAAAAATAGCAGTACCACAAAAAGCGCTCCAAACGTCGGTGGTTGGGAAACACCCATCGAGCCGCTTTACGAAGTAAAAGTATCAGGGCGCAAGTCGAAGTCTTTTGTGGATTTACAACATGATGTTACCTGCGAAGACGTGCGTCTGGCTCACCGAGAAGGCTTTCAATCGGTTGAACATTTAAAACGCTACACAACGCTAGGCATGGCTACCGATGGCGGAAAAATGGGCAACATTATTGGTCTGTCTTTAATGGCTGAAGCATTGGGTAAAGACATACCTGCGGTGGGTACCACCGTTTTTCGACCGCCTTATACGCCTGTGGCAATCGGTGCTTTAACGGGGCGTAATGTCGACGAACATTTCAGACCTCTGCGCCGCACTCCTCTGCATGAGTGGAACTTAGCTTATGGTGCAACCATGACTATGGCCGGCCTCTGGCATCGACCTTGGTATTTTGCCCGAAATGGCGAAACCATTAATGAAGCGTATGTTCGTGAAGCAGAAACTGTGCGCAAAACGGTTGGTCTGTGTGACGTAACTTCCTTGGGCAAAATAGCCGTACAAGGGCCTGACGCAACCGAGCTGTTAAATCGAATCTATACCAACCCCTTTGCCAAACTGCCAATTGGCAAAGCTCGCTACGGCATCATGTTACGCGATGATGGCATTGTTATGGATGACGGCACGACCTGGCGACTATCCGAAACAGATTATTTTATGACTACCACGACCATTAACGCGGCCAAAGTAATGGCGTTTCTTGAAGAACTTCTGCACACCCGTTGGTCAGACTTGCGAGTGCACGTGAGCAGCGTGTCTGAACAATGGGCCGGCTGCGCCGTGGCTGGACCAAAAGCGCGAGAGGTACTTCAAGCTTGTGTGGAAGACGCCGCTATGATGACCAATGACGCCTTTCCTTTTATGGGCGTGCGCGAGGGAAAATTAAGCAGTGATATTCCCTGTCGTATTGCCCGCATTAGTTTTTCAGGTGAGATGGCGTATGAGGTTTATGTGCCGTCCGATTACGGCCCGGCGATGATGGACCTTTTGCATGCACAAGCCATTACCCTTGAAGGCTGTCTTTATGGTCTCGAAGCTTTAGGCACTCTGCGCATAGAAAAAGGCCACGTCACTGGTGCCGAACTAGATGGTCGAGTGACTATTGATGACGCAGGCCTTGGCAAAATGGCCTCGCCTAAAAAATCGTTTATTGGCAGTACACTTCGACAACGACCCGAACTAATGCGCACTGACAGACCCCAGTTAGTTGGCTTCTTCCCGGTCGATAAAAACGATACATTTAATTCAGGTTCAATTGTTTGTGATACCAATCAAGTAGCCGGGATGGGCAAAGGCTGGATAACCGCTGTAACCCACTCGCCTGAATTAGGTCATTGGATTGGATTGGGCTTTATCAATGGTGGCTTAGAGGCATGGCAGGGCAAAACTGCAGTGGCCGCGGACCCAGTTAGAAATAAACACGTTAAGATAGAAATTGTTTCTCCACATATGATCGACCCTAGCGGAGAACGAATGCATGGTTGATCGAATTTCAGCTCTCGATGGGCATATAGAAATAGGCCGCTTTGGTACGCAAGGTGTAATTGCTAGCACCGGTTCAGAAAGTTCTCCAGGTGTTACCTTAAGTCTCATTAGCGACTTAAAATTGCATCAAGTTGCCGCTTGGCCAGAAAACATTAATGAAGTAGCTGCGCTCGTCAGCGACAGCATTGGTGAAAGTAAAAAACCTGCGCCCTGCCAGTCAGTAGGTAGGGCTGAACAAGCTGTATTAAGAATCGAACCATTAAAATGGTGGTTGGTTGGTACTGCGCTACCAGATATTAATGAACAAATCGGTGCGGCTCTGGATCTTTCACACTCTCGAACTCGTTTGCGAATTTCTGGACCTGATTCCACAACCTTAATAAATCGCTTACTGCCATTAGACTTGCGAGAACGAAACTTCCCGATTGGCTCTGTAGCTTCATCAGCAGTACACCACGTGGGCGTAACTCTGTGGCACAATGAATTGGGATATGAATTATTCATACCGCGAGGCTTTGCATTATCAATATGGGAGACTCTGTTCGAATGTTCATTGCAGTTTGGCGTAGAGGTTATTTGAGCAAGCCTCTTAATAGATTTACTCCCTCAGACTTAAGTTACGGTGAAAAATGCCATAACGATTATTGGCGAGATAAATACAATGTCATTAGAAACTAACAACAATACATTACCTTTTCCCGCTGGCCATCCACAAGATTATCGCAAGTTAATCGATGAACCTGAGTTTTGCGCCAGCAAGCATCTTGAGTTAGGCCTACCTGAGTCCGTTGTTTCTCTATCATCGCTGGGATATTCCCAGCAAGAAATTCAACTATGCCCCTCCGAATTCGGCATTAGCAGTGCCTTTAAGATTCTTTCGAAAGAAGGCTTGGAGATTATGCGAGACCTTTGTTTGCGCATGTACGACAATCGCAATGCCAATGCAGGTACAGGTGAGAATCGCCTGGGTTCGTATATTCGTGGCGCTGGTTATCGTTCACAGTTCGTTAAAGATTTCTGCGACAGCCCCGAATTAGCTGAACATATCTCCAAACTAGCGGGAACCCACTTAGCTAGACATTCCGTACCTGCGGTCGCTTGTGGTATTAATTATGCCCCAGAAGATATTACTAAAGGTATTGATAGTTGGCACACCGATTCAGTCGCGTTCGATTTTGTTATGTTGTTGTCTGATCCAACAAAAATTAAAGGCGGTGAATTTCAGTATTTTGCTGGCACTAAACAACAAGGCCAAGAGCTATTGGGTATCGAAGGCGAAGAAGGTGCCAATGCTGAACTACCTGGTGAAAAAGTAATCACCGTAACCTTTCCCGCGGCTGGCTATGGTTTTCTACAACAGGGTAATATGATTTTTCATCGTGCTTGTCGGTTACTAGAGAAAGCCGAGCGCATGACTATGATTCCGTCTTTTGTGGTGGCACCTGTTACTGAAGATGATGCCACTAATTCCGTTAACATGGCAAACTGGGGCGATCCTGGCATTGTTCCCGAGCTTACGCGGCATGAAACCTGGCGCGCGTCGGCTCGTCTAACAGAATTGACTGCGGCTATTAAACTAGACGATAGCAATCAAGATCTTCTTAGGGAACTCGATAAAGCACTAGAGCCTCTTTTGAGTTTTCGTAAAGAATTATCTCAAAATCAAAAAAGCAAGTAGAACTTTTCTAAATAGCGCGTAGACAATAAATATGAATTTCGATTCTGATCTGAATAAAAAATCGGTTTTGGTGACTGGCGCCGCGGGTTGCATTGGTGCGTGGGCGATAAAACTATTGCAGGCAATCGGCGCTCGGCCTATTGCCTATGATCTCAGCACTAATCGAGAACGATTAGACCTTATTATGGACAGCGCCAACGACGTGGCTTGGGAAGCCGGCGATATTACCGACTACGATAATTTAAGTGCCGTTATCAATCGCCACAATATCTCAGCAATCGTCCACCTGGCCGCGCTGCAGACGCCGTTTTGCAAAGCTGACCCAGTCAATAGCACCCGCATCAATATTATGGGTTCCATCAATATTTTAGAAGCTGCGCGACAACATAATATCGCCAGAATCAGCTACGCGAGCTCAGTGGCATCGCCGGCTATGGGCGACAACGAATGGATGTCTACCCTGTACGGTGCACATAAGGTTTGCGGTGAACAAATGGCCGATGTTTACTGGCAAGACTGGCAGGTTCCCAGCGTTGGTATTCGACCTTCAGTGGTTTATGGCCCAGGCCGCGACCAAGGTATGAGCGCCGCTACAACTATCGCCATGTTAGCCGCCTATGCTAACCAAAGTTATACCATTTCGTTTACCGGTCCCGTTGCCTATGTGCATGTGGAAGATACTGCCGCGCGCTTTGTTGCAGCGGTGGCGCAACCACGGACCGGAGCACCAGTATTTGATTTAACGGGCACTGAGATAGAAATGTCAACGGTCTTAGAACTCATTCAAAAAGCCTACCCAGACAGTGCTATAAATGCCAGGGGAGATAAACTACCTTTTCCATCAGATGAAAATAATGAGGCGCTGGATGATTATTTGAATATTTCCAATTGCCGAACCTTTGAACAAGGCGTACAAGATACTCTAGCAAGTTTTGCGGACGCACAGCGCCGAGGCATTCTAGACCAAGCTATGATAAACAGACTAATAGAGAAAAACCAATGAAGTTAATTCGATTTGGCAATAAGCACCAAGAGCAAGCGGGAATCGTTGATAGCAATGGCAACTATCGAGATGTTAGCGCCGTCGTAAGTGATTGGACTGGACACAGCTTAAATGAAAGGCATTTTGACTTAGTAAAATCCGCGGATTTAAAGTCATTCCCATTGATACCTAAAGGCGCACGAATTGGTGCCCCCGTGGGTAATATCGGCAAGATCGTTGCGGTGGCTCTTACTTACGGAAAACACGCGCTAGAAGCAGACTTGGACCAACCTAAAGAACCGATGTTCATGATTATTTCCCGCACAGCGGCTAATGGCCCGTTTGACGATGTCGTTATTCCACGTGGTGGTACCAAGCTCGATTGGGAAGTTGAACTTGGGGTGGTGATCGGCAAAGGCGGCAACTATATTCCAGCTGAGTCGGCGGACCAACATATTGCGGGTTATTGTGTTGCCAACGATGTATCAGAAAGACAATTTCAATTGGAGCGCGGTACCCAATGGACCAAAGGTAAAAGTGCCGATACCCTAAAACCTTTAGGCCCTTGGTTAGTCACGCCGGATGATGTTGGCAATGCCAATGACTTAGATATTTCCATTAAAGTTAGCGATGTTACTCGCCAGTCCAGTAATACCTCGGATATGACCTATACAACCGCCGAACTGGTTTCACGCATTTCACAATACCTGAGCTGGGAAGCCGGTGACGTGATGATAACTGGTACTCCTGACGGTGTGGGCTTTGGTATGAAACCGCCTCTGTATTTAAATCCTGGTGATGTAATGGAAGCAACTATTGAAAAACTCGGCGCACAAAGAAATACTGTGGTGGCCTTCAATGACTAATGATTCTAGTTTCAAAAGTAAGGTTGTCGTTGTTACCGGCGGCGCGCAAAACATCGGCCTTGGTATTGCACAAGCTTTTTCCAACCGTGGCGCAACGGTTATTGCAGCGGACCTAAAACCGAGTGATTCTTTGACTGAAAAAGGTATCGACTTTATCGAAACCGATGTCACTCAAGAACATAGCGTGAGTGATTTAATGCAGAGTATCGCAAAACAATATAGGCGCTTAGACGTACTGGTGAACAACGCGGGTATTTGCGTAGAATCACCCTTGCAAGATATGAGCTTGGCCGACTTTGAACGCACCATGAGCATCAATGTCACTGGCGTATTTCTCACCACCAAGCACGCGTTTAATCTGATGAATGACGGCACCAGCGAAGATCCCGCGATTGTAAATATTAGTTCCATTGAAGGCTTTGGCGCCAACCCATTGCACGCCGCCTATGGGGCATCCAAGGGAGCGGTTGCCTCGTTTACCAATAACACCGCACTGGAGTATGGCCCACATGGCATTCGCTGTAACGCTATTGCACCTGGCTGGATCAATACACCGTTTAATGAAGCTTTTTTAGATGCTTTTCCAGATCGCGACAAAGTTGATTCTGAAATTAAAGCATTGCATCCAGTAGGTCGGCTCGGTTTGCCCAAAGACATCGCCGAAACAGCTGTTTGGTTAGCCAGCCCGCAAGCGGCTTTTGTGACGGGGCAGGAAATTGTCGTCGATGGCGGTCGCACCTCGAAACTACCACTTCCACAACTTTAGTGATTGAATAGAAAATATGGCTGGCGAAGAACGCGCATTAAATAACTCAGTAGCTCTAGTCACTGGCGGTGGCAGCGGTGTTGGCTTAAAAACAGCCGAACTATTATGCGCCGCTGGCAGCAAGGTTATGTTATTGGGTTCGAATAAAGATAAGTTAGACAAGGCCGTCGCTAGGCTGCCAAATGAACAAACTGCTAGCTATGCTGGTGATGTGCGAAACTCCACAACTGCAGAAGCTGCTATCAAAGCGGCTACGGAAAAGTTTGCCGGACCTGTGGATATTCTAATCAATAATGCTGGGACAATTTTGCGAAGCAGCGCTACGGACACTTCAGATGATGACTGGGCTTATGTGATGGATGTGAATATAAACGGAGTGTTTTATTGCAGCCGTGCGTTTGCTAATCAAAAAAACCTTAGCAGCGGTGCTATTGTTAATGTCTCCTCAACCTGTGGTCAGGTCGGTGCCGCCGGATTGGCGGCCTATTGCACCAGCAAAGGTGCGGTAGACCAACTCACCAAAACCATGGCGTTAGAATTAGCAAGCCAAAAGATTACCGTTAATGCCGTAGCCCCTGGCGCAATTAACTCGCCGATGCTCTACTCTAAACAGGCCGAAGGTGTTAAAGAGCAAGACGTGATCGATCGTAATTTGGAATCCATCCCGCTGGGGACCATTGCCGAACCTGAAGAAGTTGCAAGGGCGATTTTATTTCTCGCTAAACAGCAACATATCACAGGAATCATCCTATCGGTTGATGGCGGCTATACCGCACGCTAAGTGATTGGCAAATTTGTAACTATCTATATTGTTGTCTGTAGTTTAGTGGTGTCGATCCCGTCCAACGCTTGAAAGCGCGGATAAACGCACTCGGTTCGGAAAACCCCACTTTGCTAGCAATATCTTCTACTTTATATTCTTCATTGAATAACAATTTTAGGGCGATATCGCGCCGAGTTTGAGTTTTTATTTCTTTGAACGAAGTATCTTCCGCTTGTAAACGTCGGTGCAGTACTTGCGGACTTATATGAAAATGCTTCGCAGCATAATTCAGGCTGGCCTGATTATTGCCACGACTAATGGTTTTACCTAACCACTGCCGAACCTGATCGCTGATTACGGGGTAGTGCTTTGGTTGATACAGCAAAGAAAGATTATTACCGGCCAGATACTGATTTAGAGTATCCGTAGTTTGCACTATCTCAAGACTTAAGTAGCTAGCTTCAAACTCAATTCCCCCACAAGCTTGATTGTATTTAATCGGAGCTCCATAAAACATCTGTTTGTACTCAGCACTATAATGCGGTTGATCAAAGGGAAGTAAAACAGCTGTGAGTGGAATAAATTGCCCTGCCAGCCAACAATGAAATCGGTGCATCGCGAACAACATAGATTCGGTTGCATAGTTGTTTAACGGTGGTTTTGACTCGTCCAATAGCGGTAGTTCGTAATAAACCCTGCCACTGGATATAAGCACTCGATGGGCAAAACTATTGTTGAACAAATTCCAGTACTTTGCCGAGTACTGCAAAGAGCGTTTTATGTTTTTGGCACTAATGCACGCTAGACACATCATGGCAAAGCTGCCCAAAGGCTGGGGTTTCTCTCCTAAACCAAAGAATTCGCATTCTAATTCAACCATAATTTCTCGAGTAGCAGCTGCAAAATCCTCCAATTGAATGCGCGGCTGAGAACCCGCCACTCGTTTTGAACCGATAGTGATTTGATTTAACGACAATTGGGAAATCCCATTTTTAAGCAGTATCGCTTGGCAGTCCACACCGTATCGATCAGCGCCCTCGAGAATCATTTTCACAAACACTGTAGAAACCGTGAACTCACTCATTCTTTCATTTTCAACGAATTTAGATACATAAAATGAATATTTAAGCACATTTATGATTCATAAATAATAATTTAAGACTATTAAAAAGATATTTTTTGTCATTTTTGCCCTAACAGAACTCACTTAAACTTAAAGACTAATTCCTTGAGTAAACCGTTTTAATAGATATATGAGGCCCCTATGAGCAACCCTGCCTATATTTACGATGCCGTTCGAACCCCTCGTAGCAAGGGTAAAGCCAGTGGAACTTTACATGAGGTAAAGCCAATTGACTTGGGTGCCGGCCTATTACGCTCTTTGCAAGAACGCAACGATCTGGATACGTCCTACGTCGATGATGTCATTATGGGTTGTGTGGGGCCGGTTGGAGAACAAGGCGGTGACATCGCCAAAATGATCGCCCAACATGCAGACTGGGATGAATCAGTCGCTGGCGTGCAGTTAAATCGATTTTGTGCTTCAGGCTTAGAAGCAGTCAACACCGCAGCGCAAAAAGTAGCATCTGGCTGGGAGCAACTTGTGGTCGCCGGCGGTGTTGAATGTATGTCTCGTGTACCCATGGGTAGCGACGGCGGAGCTTTGGGTAGTGATGCCGCTTTTGTGGTGCAAGAGAGTTTTATACCGCAAGGTATTGGCGCCGACACAATTGCGACCATAGATGGCTACTCACGCGAAGCAGTTGATGCCTTTGCTTTAATGTCTCAACAACGCGCTACGAACGCGCGCGACAAGGGTTGGTTCGATAAGTCAGTTATTCCTGTCAAAGATAAAAATGGCGTGGTGATATTAGAACGTGATGACTTTATTAAACCCGACAGCACTATGGAAGGACTGGGCGGGCTGCGGGCCTCATTTGAAGAGATGGGCAAATACGGCTTCGACGATATTATGTTGAAAAAATATAATGATCTGGACCGCATCGATCATGTCCACACCCCGGGCAACTCGTCAGGCATTGTGGATGGTGCAAGTGCCGTGTTGATTGGTTCTGAACAAGCGGGCAAAGATTTGGCTTTAAAACCTCGCGGGCGAATTGTCGCTGGTTCTATTACTTCCTCAGATCCAATCATAATGTTAACTGGCCCCGGCCCTGCTGCAAAAAAAGCCTTAAAGACCGCTGGCATGATCAACAACGATATTGATCTATGGGAAATTAACGAAGCTTTCGCCTCAGTCGCTATGCGCTATATGAAGGATTTAGACATTGATCACGAAATTACCAATGTTAACGGTGGCTCTATTGCCATGGGTCACCCCTTAGGCGCAACCGGTGGTTGCCTAGTGAGCACCATGCTGGACGAACTAGAGCGCCGCGATATGCAACGCGCCATGTTGTCTTTGTGCGTCGGTGGTGGCATGGGAATTTCATGCATTATTGAACGCGTTTAAAAGAATAGTTAGAAGAATAGATCGAGGGTAAAAATATAATGAGTGTTTTTAAATACGATAAAGATCAAGACAATATTGTAACCATCACCATGGACATGACCGGGCCAGTCAATGCGATGAACGATGAGTACAAAACCGCCATGCATGAAGCGGTAAATAAACTGGAAAAAGAATCGGATTTATCTGGGGTGATTATTGCCTCGGCAAAAAAGGTCTTTTTCGCAGGCGGTGATTTAAAAGTAATGCTGCAAGCCAAGCCCGAAGATGCAGAGGAAATATTTTTGAATGGCGAAGGTATTAAAAACGATTTACGCCGCTTAGAAAAATTACCCGTCCCAGTAGTTGCTGCTATTAATGGAGCGGCCTTAGGGGGTGGCTTTGAAATTTGTTTAGCGTGTAATCACAGAATTGCTTTTAATCATAAATCGGTTGAGATCGGATTACCCGAATGCTCTCTAGGTCTCTTCCCTGGCGGCGGCGGTGTTGTCCGTATGACCAAACTATTGGGAGTTGAGAAAGGCTTGCCCTTTATATTGGAAAGTAAACGTTTAAAACCCGCACAAGCTCTGGAAGCTGGACTGATTCACCAAACGGTGGATTCTTTAGATGAACTTGTTCCTGCCGCTAAAGCGTGGATTTCGGATAATAAAGACAATGACCTGGCGACTATTCAGCCTTGGGATCAAAAAGGTTTTCGCGTCCCGGGTGGTGCAATCAACTCGCCTAGGAATGCCCAAGCAGCAGTAATGGGACCAACCATGTTGCATAAAAAAACGCGTGGACTAATGCCCAATGTAGTGGCCGCAATGGATGTCGCTTTTCAAGCGTCCATACTGGATACCGACACCGCGTTGCGTATTGAGGGGCGAGAGTTCGCTAGGATAATGACCAGTGATGTAGCGAAAAATATGATCTCTACGTTCTTCTTTCAACTGAATAAAATTAACGCAGGTGCCAGTCGGCCTAAAGACGTGGAAAAGTCTTTAACTAAAAAAGTAGGCATTCTTGGTGCTGGCATGATGGGTCAAGGCATCGCCTACGTATCGGCTATGGCAGGCATAGAAGTAGTACTTAAAGATATCTCCCAAGAAGCGGCCGATAAAGGCAAGGCCTATTCTGAAATGTTGCTAAACAAACGCATCAAACGTGGCAAGATCGATGAAAGTAAAGCCAAAGATGTTTTGAAGTTAATTAACGCCACCGATAAAGATGAAGATTTAAAAGGTTGCGATCTAATTATTGAAGCGGTATTTGAAAACATTGGTCTTAAACATAAAATTACAAAAGCAAGCGAACAATACTTAACCAATGATGGTATATGGGGTTCAAATACCTCGACCCTGCCGATAACTCAATTGGCCGAAGCCAGCGCTAAACCTGAGAACTTTATTGGTGTGCACTTTTTTTCGCCGGTGGATAAAATGCCACTCGTAGAAATTATCATGGGTGAAAAAACCAGCGATGAAGCACTCGCTAAAGCGTTCGACTACACCCAGCAGATTCGTAAAACACCGATTGTGGTCAACGACTCACTCGCGTTCTTTACATCACGAACCTTTGGTACTTATTTGGATGAAGGTGCACAGCTATTGGTAGAAGGCGTTAATCCTGTCAAAATTGACAATCTTGGCAAAGCAATTGGTATGCCAGTTGGCCCGCTGCAGGTTCAAGACGAAACCAGTCTGGAGTTAGCCCGCAAAGCACATGAAACATGGGCTGAAATGGGTGTTAGCGATAAATGGGGCAATGGTGATACCATGCGCCGCGTAATCAAAGACATGATTACTGACAACGGTCGAGGCGGCCGACATCACGGAGGCGGATACTATGAGTACCATGATGACGGCAGCAAAAATATCTGGCCCGGACTGTATGACCTATATTACAACGAGAGCGTCAGAATTGATGATCAAGACATCAAAGATAGACTTATGTTTCGCCAAGTCATTGAAACCCTAAAATGTTTAGAGACTGGTGTTCTAAGGTCAGTTGCCGACGGTAATATTGGTTCTATCTTTGGCATTGGCGCACCCGCACACACGGGCGGATTTATTCAGTATGTGAATACTTATGGTTTCGATGAATTTATCCAACGCTGTGAGGAACTGTCGGCCGCTTATGGCGAGCGTTTCAATTGTCCGGAAATAGTTAAAAAGCACGCCAAATCTGGCGAACTTTTTGCTTAACTATTCAATTAACTATTCTTCTAAACTAATAGTCTAACTGACAAATTGAACCGAATCATTGAGATCGGCGCGGCCCACATCAAAATTATTGATCGGCGCATCCGTCTCAGCGTAGCCAAAAGATAAGCCAAATAAGATGCCATCGTCTTCTGGCACACCGGCTATTTCATAAGCCGCGTCTGGGAACATGGCCAAGGCTCCTTGAGGGCAACAGGCAATTCCATTTTCGGCCATTAACAACATAATCGTTTGCAAATAGATACCCACATCAACCGCATTAACTGGCCCCATACTTTTTGGCATTGAGAAAAACGCGGCATGCGGTGCGCCGAAAAATTGCCAATTGCGTAGCATCAATGCTTGGCGTTTGTCTTTCTCTTCGTACTTGATACCCATAGCGTCATACAGAGAAATAGCGCAAGCTATCTGCCGCTTGCGATACTCATCAACTAAACCGGAATCGCCCGCTGGAAAAACGTTGGCTGGAGCCTTACCCGCCATCGCGTCCGCGACCATTTGTTGTTCTATCTTTTTGCGGGCTTCACCCGACACTACCCTTACATGCCACGGTTGGGTATTACAATTAGACGGAGACTCTTGTGCTTGGGTAAATATTTTTTCTATCAATGCGTCATCTATTGGTTTGTCAAGATAGGCGCGCGTTGAGCGACGGACTTTAAGTGCTTCTGATACTTTCATATTTTCGTTTCATGAATTGGTTTAGGATATTGTAGCTCTTCGAGAACTACTCGCAATGACAAAAGTGAAGATTATTGTCATCTATTTGTGCGATTATTAGATAAATGGTTTTAACAACACCGTAAAAATGTTATGAGAAATTTTACCGAAGAACAAAAAATGTTTCGCCAAGCGTATCGCAAATTTTTGGAACAGGAAATTGCACCGAATATGCCCCAATGGCGGGAAGACGG
>CAZJWW010000005.1:0-43136 GCA_964549895.1 uncultured Gammaproteobacteria bacterium | reverse complement strand
GAACGCGAAGTTTTAATCAGCACATTAAGCGATGATGAAACGGAACTTAACGGCTACGCGCACTACATGAAAAAGGAGATTCATGAGCAAACCAGAGCAATTACCGAAACGCTAGAAGGCCGCTTGGGCGCAGACAGTGTGTTGGAGTTACCCTTTGGGGAAAATGCCAGAGAAATTTTTGATAAAACCAAAGAACTAAAAATTATCGCCTGTGGCACCAGCTATTATGCCGCTAGCGTAGCCCGCTATTGGTTTGAAGACTTTGGTATTCGATGCGATGTGGAAATTGCCAGCGAATATCGTAATCGCAATCACGTTGTGAACGATGGCACGCTGTTTTTGACGATCTCTCAATCAGGCGAAACTTTGGATACCATGGCCGCGCTAGATATAGCCAAGACGCTCGGCTATATCAATACTTTGTGTATTTGCAATACGCCAGAAAGCTCACTGGTACGCGCCAGTGATCTAACCATATTCACTCATGCTGGACGAGAGATAGGTGTGGCATCAACCAAAGCATTCACCACTCAATTGGTAGTGCTATTGATGGTGGCCATTTGTTTGCGTCGGCGCCGTGTTGGCGATGGGCGTCGCATTGATGCTACCGAAACCGAGCTGGTGCAAGAACTGCGAACGCTGCCACAAAAAATCGATGATGTATTGCAACTCGAGAACGACATCATCGCCATGTCCAAACATTTTGCTGATAAACAGAATGCGCTGTTTTTAGGTCGCGGTGCGCACTTTCCAATCGCCATGGAAGGTGCACTCAAACTAAAAGAGATTTCCTATATTCATGCTGAAGCTTATGCTGCAGGCGAACTCAAACATGGACCGCTGGCGCTGATCGATGAAAATATGCCGGTGGTCGCAGTTGCACCCAACGATGAATTGCAAGAAAAGCTCAAGGCCAACTTAGAAGAAGTCCGCGCGCGTGGTGGTAAGCTGTACGTGTTCGCTGATGCTGAATCGGGGATGCAGTCCGATGATGACACTATGGTGCTGCATGTGGCACCGGTAAATAATATCATCGCGCCTATTCTGTATGTAGTGCCGCTACAACTATTGTCTTATCACGTGGCCTTACTCAAAGGCACCGACATCGATAAACCGAGGAACTTGGCCAAATCAGTAACTGTAGAATAAGGGGCCGTGACTGGATCGTAGAAAATGGATATCTCTCATATCTTTAACGAGCTTAACGACGCTCAACGTGAAGCCGTCGCATCGCCACCCACACCCATGCTGGTATTGGCCGGCGCGGGTAGTGGTAAAACTCGGGTGCTCACATCGCGTATAGCCTATCTAGTAGAAACCCATCAAGTCTCACCTTTATCCATCCTGGCAGTAACATTTACCAATAAGGCTAGCCGAGAAATGCGTTCGCGAGTCGAAGATATGCTCGGTATTCCTATGGGTGGCATGTGGATTGGTACTTTCCACAGTCTCGCGCATCGTTTGTTACGACAGCACTACCAGGAAGCCAACCTCCCTCAAGCGTTTCAAATACTAGACAGCGATGACCAACTACGTATGATTAAGCGTAGCCTTAAAGAACTTGCTTTGGATGAAGCCTATTGGCCTCCTAAACAAATTCAATGGTATATCAGCGGTCATAAAGAAGAAGGGCGTCGACCCGCCAATGTGCCGCCCAGCAATGATGCCCAACAACAAACACTGCTCGGCATCTACAGTCACTATGAAGGTTTATGCCAACGCTTTGGACTCATTGATTTTTCTGAGTTATTACTGCGTGCCTACGAACTACTTAAAAACAATGAAGTCTTGCGCGAACGTTATCAAACGCGGTTTCAACATGTACTTGTTGACGAATTTCAAGACACCAATTCAATTCAATATTTGTGGCTGCGTTTGCTCGTACAAAAATCACAAAATCTGTTTGCGGTAGGTGATGATGATCAGTCTATTTACGGTTGGCGCGGAGCTAAGGTTGAAAATATTTTGCAGTTTGAGCGCGATTTTCCGAACACCAAAACGATTCGCCTTGAACAAAACTATCGTTCGACTTCGCATATTCTCGATGCCGCAAACGCCGTTATCAAAAATAATGGCGGCCGCTTGGGTAAAAATTTATGGACTGCGGGCGAAGAGGGTGAGCCCGTTAAACTCTACACCGCATACGATGAACGTGACGAAGCGCGTTTTATTATCGACCAGATTCAAGCGTGGGTGAACGACGGTCATACGCGCAATGAAGTCGCCATTTTGTATCGCTCTAACGCACAATCTAGAGCCTTTGAAGAAGTGTTGATTAATGTTGGCATGCCCTATCGAGTCTACGGCGGTTTACGATTTTTCGAACGCGCAGAAATCAAAGATGCCTTAGCGTATTTAAGACTTTGCACTCGCAACGAAGACGATCCGTCATTTGAGCGCATTGTTAACACACCAACGAGAGGTATTGGCAACAAAACAATTGATCAGGTTCGCGAGTACGCACGCACCCAGCAAATCTCTATGTGGGATGCGACTAATCAACTGATTACCAGTACACAATTAACCAGTCGAGCCCAGTCGGCGCTCGCAAAATTCGTAGAATTAATCATAGAGATTCGATCACAAATTGCCGATCAAGACCTATTTCAACAAATCGAAATCATGTTGGACTTGAGCAAGCTGATCGAACATTTTCAAAAAGAAAAAGGTGAAAAAGGCCAAGCCCGCGTAGAGAACCTGCAAGAGCTGATTACCGCCGCGCGCGGTTTTGAAGTTGAAGAAACCGAGGATGACTTACCGCCTATGGCGTCATTTTTAGCGCACGCGTCTTTAGAGGCTGGTGAAGGTCAAGCCGAAGAGTGGGAGGATTGTGTACAGCTTATGAGTTTGCACACGGCTAAAGGTTTGGAATTTCCAATGGTGTTCCTGACTGGCTTAGAAGAAGGCCTGTTCCCTCACCAACGCTCATTAGAGGAAGGTTCTGGCCGCTTAGAAGAAGAACGCCGACTTTGTTATGTGGGCATGACGCGAGCAATGCAACAATTATGGTTAAGCTACGCGGAAATGCGCCGACTCTACGGCGCCGAAAAATACACCAGCCCATCGCGGTTCTTAGGCGAAATTCCCGATGAACTGATTTCTGAAATACGTGCCAAACCTAAGAATACCTACTCGACGCCAAGTCGTGAACATTCGGCTTGGGTCGATGATCAAAGCACGCATGAAAGCGGTGTAGCTGTCGGTATGAATGTAGGTCACCCAAAATTTGGTGACGGCGTAGTGGTGAATCTAGAGGGGCAAGGTGAATACGCCCGAGTGCAAATTAACTTCGATGACGTTGGCAGTAAGTGGCTAGTTTTAGCTTATGCTAACTTGAGTTTACTCTAAACAATTAAACCCTGAATATGATAAGAGTTAAAACGACTCGATCATTTTAAAGGCGCTGGGCGCACTGCGCGGATTTACCGAATCGGGGGTCGCGATACTGTAAATATGCTTTATGCCGTATTCATTAGCCGAATTTAGCACCGCATCATTGTCGTCAATTAATAGTGTTCGCGCCGGATCGTATTCAGTGTAGCAGTGTAAATTATGCCAAAAACGCGTGTCCTCTTTGGCATGATCTAGCTCATGTGAACACAGCGTTTGATGAAAATATTGATCGATCTGAGTGAACTCAATCTTCATATCTAACATTTGACGATGAGCGTTGGTGACTAATCGAATATCGTCACTATTTTGCTGGCACGTTTCCAGAAACTCGCGCGCTTTGGGACGATAACTAATTTTATGAGAAAGTTCTCGACTGCCCTGCAATATATCCATCCCCAATTCAGCGGTCCAAAAATCCGGGCTATACCAATTCAACGTGCCTGCTTCTCGCTCGAATACTGGCCCAATTTTTTCCAAGGTTTGCTCATACGTTAAACCGTTTAATTCACCATAACGACTCGGCATATGATGCAACCAATACGCATTATCGTAATGTAGGTCTAACAAGGTGCCGTCCATATCCAGCAACACCGTATCGATCGCTGTCCAATCAAAGCTCTGAGAAAAATTTTCTAATACTGTCATACTGATAAATCAGGTGCCTAAATACGTTTTGACCAAAGAATTATGCTTAAATACGCCTATGGAACTGAACTTTACCAAAATGCAGGGTCTTGGCAATGACTTTGTGGTGCTGAATTTCACGAAAGAGTCATTTGCACTGTCGGCCGAGCAAGCAGCGCACATTGCCGACCGACGGTTTGGTGTGGGCTGTGATCAAATATTAATCGTGGAACGTTCTAACCGCGACGGCGTTGATTTTAAGTATCGTATCCTCAATGCTGATGGCAGCGAAGTTAGCCAATGCGGAAACGGCGCACGATGTGTTCTTAAATACGTACATGACAAGGGCTTGTCAGACAAAAACGCCATCGTTGTGGAAACGAATAACGGCGATATGACCTTAAAGTTCAATGAAAATGATGATTCGGTAACGGTCAACATGGGCATGCCTAGATTTGAACCGGATGAGATTCCATTAGTTGCCGCCAAGCGACAAACTGCCTATAAACTAATTCATGAAACGCAGGAGATAGAATTTTCTTCGCTGTCGATGGGAAATCCTCATGCGGTAATATTAGTTGATAATGTGTGTACTGCAGAAGTCGTCGAGCTTGGCCGAGAGCTAGAACCGCATAGTGTATTCCCCGAGCGAGCAAATATTGGTTTTATGCAGATCAATAGCCGCAGCGATATTGGGTTGCGAGTCTATGAACGTGGGGTTGGTGAAACATTAGCCTGCGGCAGCGGGGCCTGCGCGGCGGTGGTTGCTGGCATTCAATTGGGTCTATTAGACCAGCAAGTAACGGTGCATTTAAGTGGCGGTGATTTAAACATACAATGGTCGGGTGAAGGGTCTTCAGTTATGATGACGGGTCCAGCCAATACGTCTTTTGAAGGCACGCTTACTTTATCTTAACTCACGTGTCTAACATATAGGTCCGAACGCAACGGTCTTAATTCAACATATTAAACTCTAGGATAGGTAATCAAGTTAATGAAAGCAACGCAAGCAAACCCCATTAGTCTAGATACCGATGATTTAATTGAGTACCTAAAAGAAAATCCAAATATTTTTCAACAGCAACCTGAGCTACTAGAACTGGTTAGCCTATCCGACAGTCGCGGTACTGCATCTTTATTAGAACGCCAAGTTGAGATGCTTAAAGAGCGCCTAAAAAGTTTTCAATCAGAAAAATCCGAACTCATCCAAGTAGCGCGCGAGAACGAGCAAATTAGCGAAAGCTTTACACAGATTATCTGCCAACTTATCGCCTACGAAAACCTGTCTGAATTCACCAGTGAGTTTCCAGTAGCCTTGCGCAATACATTTGATATTCAAGAAGTCTCATTTAAAACCGCCAAAGTAGCTGAACATAGACCGAACGACAGTCAAGGCTATGAAGAGGCAGCGAGGCGATTAACTAATCAACGCTCTGTGTGTGATGATCGCTGGCCGAGCTCCATTATGAAGTTATTTTTTTCAGACGCCATAAAATCAGCAGCCTTAGTTCCCATGTGTACCAAAGACAGTGAATCACCTTTAGGTATTTTAGCCTTAGGTTCTACAGACGTGGAGCGTTATAACAACGATCTTGGCACGGCTCATTTGGACCGTTTAGGTTTAATGTCTGGTTTATGCTTAGCCCGCTTATTGCCGAATGATTCCTAAAAAGTTAGGATGAGCAATCAAGCCACCAACGCCCAACAGGATGTCGATGGCTACCTCACAAGCTTGACGGTGGAGCGGCGCCTTTCAGAACACACGATCAAAGCCTATCGTCGCGACATTAATAAGCTATTAGCGTACTGCGATACTCGCGGCACCTTACTCTGGCAAGGCTTAAATAATCATGCCGTGCGCCTCTTTTCAGCCAGCTTAAATGCCAATGGCCTCCATGCTAAAAGCATTCAGCGTATTTTGTCGGCAGGCCGTGGTTTATGTAATTATCTTATTAGTCAGGGGAGCTTAGAAACCAACCCGTTTGATGATGTACGCGCACCTAAAGCCGAAAAGCGTTTACCCAAAACACTCAGTGCAGATCAATTAACCGCCCTAATCGAAATTGATATCAATGATCCATTAAGCTATCGCGATAAAGCGGTTATGGAACTATTTTATTCTTCCGGATTGCGATTAGCGGAATTATGCGCACTTGATTTAAATGATCTAGACCTACCAGAAAAAATGCTGCGGGTTACGGGTAAGGGAGACAAAAGTCGCGACCTACCTATCGGCCGTCATGCTGACAAAGCTATTCGTGATTGGCTAATACAACGCAATAACTTACCCATCAAAGATTATGAAGCGGTATTTATAAGCAAATTGGGCAAGCGGATAAGCACACGGGCAATTCAACAGCGTTTAAAATACTGGGCCGTCAAACAGGGCATAGATATTTCCGTTAGCCCACACATGCTAAGACACTCTTTCGCTAGCCATTTACTCGAATCCAGTGGCGACTTACGCGCCGTGCAAGAGCTACTTGGGCACTCTAATATAAGCACCACACAAATCTACACACATTTAGACTTTCAGCACTTAGCACAAGTTTACGACGATGCTCATCCCCGAGCCAAGATGAAGAGTGCAAAAATAAAAAAGAAATCGCTTAGTGATAGTTAGATAGCTTCTAACTTAATAGCTCCATCTAAACGTCGCGCCATAGGTTCTTGGCGCTCCTGGTAAAGCGCGACCACCGCCATCTTGCGAGAAACTGTTTTGTAGGTAGTCTTCGTCGGTTACGTTTTGTACCCACAATGAAAATTCAGCGCCTTTGCCTTTTTCACTATTGATGTACGTCAGGCTCAAATTACCTAAGGAGTATGACGGAATCGATACGGCCTCTTCATTCAATAAACTGCCAAATGTTGAATCTTGGTATACATACTCTCCGCGCGCTACAAATGAACCATTCCAGTTCGGAACATCCCATCGATAACTAATAATTTGCGTGGCAGCAAACTCCGGAGTATTGGTCAATCGATTACCAGCGAGATCATTAGGCAAGGGGCCACCGTCTTCTGTTTCAAAACCGCCCGGGGTAAAAAATTCTATAAACTCAGCGTCAGTATAAGCAAGGCCGCCACTGATACTCAGGCCTCTGGTAAGCTGCGCACTGTACTCGAGTTCTACACCAAAAATCTCGGCATCGGCGGCATTCGCCGTTACCAAACTAGCAGTGGTTCCAGGAGGTGAGCCTTCGGGGCGCAGCAAGAAGACTTGTTGTAAATCACTAAACTCGGTGAAATAAATAGTGGGGTTAAATATTAAATTTCCACCAAATAATGAGGATTTAAAACCAACTTCAAAGGTGTCAGCAATCTCTGGATTAAACGCCGGTGTCACCGATGCTTCGCTGGTACCACGGCCTTGGAATCCGCCAGATTTAAAACCTCTTGAGTAAGAACCATATAATAAAGAGTCGCCACCCGCTGGTTGGTAGCTCAATACAAGTTTTGGTGTCACTTCAGAAAACGTGGCACTATTTTCTACGAAAAAAGGCACAGGTACGACCACGCCATCAGCAGTACCGATACGAGTAATATCTTTAGTGTCTTCGGTCCAACGAAGCCCTCCCGTTACCGTCAAACTATCCGTTAACTGATAATCGAATTGACCAAACAGAGCAATACTCTCTACATCAACGTCTTGGTCGTCGCCACTTAGGCCAGAACCTCCAAATAAGGAGACCACTTGATCTACCCCTATAATCGCATCACCAGCATCACCACGAGACTGAATATCGAGCACAATTTCCTCATTACGATTGACGTCTTCGTCTAAGTAAAAACCACCAGCGACCCATTGAAAACGCTGGTTATCAGGTGATGTTATTCGAAGTTCTTGAGTAAAGGTGGTGACATCTTCGGTATAAGGATTCAATGTGATACCAATCAACGTGCCATCAACCACGTCCGAAGGAACGGTGAGCAAAGCCTGTACTTGCGTGAGCGACGATATTACGTCGTTGACTTCAGCGTCGATTTCACGGATCGCCGTAATTGAGGTCAAGGTATAGTCATTACCAAATGTGTAATCCGTTCTCAATGTACCGCTAATGGTATCTATGCGTGAAAAACCACGATCATCAAAAAATTCTCTATTAAAGTCATCGCGTTGACCCGGCACTAATAAATCACCACGAACGCCAAACTCTTGTTCATCACCGATGAATACGCGTTGCGGGCCGCTTTGATCAAGTGTCGTAAAGGCGGTATTGAAATTGAATTCCAATGCCTCATTAGGCACAAAACGTAAGCCACCTCGAAACGAAGAAGTGTCAGTATCTAGGGCGTCAATATTGCCAGCAGTTGCGGCTGAAATGCCGGGAAACAATTCATTGAAATTTGGTGCATCGGTAATATTAGACTGTAAGATTCCATCTCTATTACGACTCGAAAAAGACACTTTACCAAACAATTTGTCACTAATCGGGCCACTTAGAAACCCGCGAAAATCCTGGCGATCAAGATTACCTAATTTTGCTTCAAACTTGGCCTTTACTTCTTCGCTAGGCTTACTGGTAACCAGATGAATCGCGCCGCCGATGGCGTTTCGACCAAATAGGGTGCCCTGTGGACCACGCAATACTTCAACGCGCTCTAAATCAAATAAGTCTAAATCTTGACCTGCCGCTCGGCCAATGGGAACGTCGTCAACGTAAACGATTACCGAATTATCAGCGGCAGCACCATCATCGGAACTGCTAATACCTCGTACATTAAGTTGTAAGGCGCCAGCGTCTTTTGCCGAATAAGTAAAACTGGGGGTCCGTTGTGCCAGACCCTCAAGGTCGACAATGCCACGATCGTCCAACGCTTCTTGAGTAAATGCGGTAATGGAAATTGGCACGTCTTGTAAATTTTGCTCGCGCTTGGTGGCGGTCACTATCACTTCTTCCAAGCCACTTTCGCTGGCTTGCGCGAAACTCCGTTCACTCGTCACCATGGTAACCAATAGGGTCACCATGGATAAGGTTGCCAGTGCACCGGTTGGTGCAATAAAATTATTGCGCACGATAAATCTACGCATAAACTTATTTAACATAACTATCTCTCTAGTTTTCAGTATCCTTCTAGTGTTAATGCGGCAAAACTCTACTAAAAAGAATAAACAGGCTGTATTGCTTAACCATGGCTATAGTTGAAAACCATGAAATACACCGTTATTTTTTTAAGTGCGCGATGCTAACACGTTGCCCCTGCTTAAGTCATACCTTTAGACCGCAAGTTATTACGAATTAATGGTTAGCCCAAAAGTCGCTACATTCTATACATAGTGTCTGTTATCTGAAATTCAAGGGCCTATGAAGGTAGGCAACGGGGCTGGAAATGGCGCTAAATGGAACTTTGTCAAACATACAGTTCACATGCACCGTAACATTGCGATAAGGCCAAACAAAACCCACAAATTTTGCTTTGTGTTATTTGCCCAGCAATAAGATAAAATCGGTAGCCAAACGCAAATAAACTCGGGCTAACGGTTCAATGGAAAAGATATTTCTAAGCGCTGATCAACTATTGGAAGATTCATTTGCCCTTGCTGAAAAGATCTTCTTGAGTGGGTTTAGACCAAACTTTATCATTGGCGTTTGGCGAGGCGGAGCACCTGTGGGAATCGCCATACAGGAATATTTGGATTATATCGGTGTACCAACCGACCATATTGCGATTAGAACCTCTTCATACTACGGCATTGATAAGCGTGACAAAAACGTGCGCGTACACGGGCTGCATTATATTATCGAAAACGTGAATGCGAATGATAAGGTCTTATTGGTGGATGACGTATTTGATTCGGGCCGCAGTATTCAGGCGATTCTGGATACCTTATCAAAGTACACGAGGCGCAATATGCCTGAAGACATCAGAGTTGCCTGCCCATGGTTTAAACCGGCTCGCAACACAACTAAACTGAAGCCCCATTATCATATTAATGAAACCGATAATTGGATTGTGTTTCCACACGAATTGAAAGATCTCACCATGAAAGAGTTGCAAGACGGAAAGCCAGCGCTCGCCAAATATCTTAATCAGCAAGCCCAGTAACATTTTCATAGACCACTTGTTTCACCCAGCACATGACTGATCTCGATTCCGCTTTTTCTTCACTCATAAAGCTAGCCCCCGGCGAATATCAAGCTGAGCTTGGGATCATTGTCGGCAGTGGCCTTGGTGGCTTAGTAGACTTATTTACCATTGTCAAAACTATCGATTACACACAGCTCAATGGTTTTCCAAAAAGTACCGCGCCCAGTCACAAAGGTTGCTTGCACCTCGCTCGGCACGAAGGCAAAAACATTGTTATCTTTGACGGCCGCTTGCATATGTATGAAGGCTGGTCAGCACAGCAATCAGTAATGCCCGTGCGGTTGGCTAAAATGATGGGCGTGCAAAACCTAATCATTAGCAATGCTGTAGGTGCGCTCAACCCGGAGTTCAATCCGGGCGACGTAATGCTGGTAACGGACCATCTTAATTTCACTGGACGCAGTCCGCTGCGCGGGCAAAACGATGAGTCTTTGGGGGAGCGATTCCCTGACATGAGCCAAGCCTATAACTCTGGCCTTCAAACCCTCGCTGAATCAGCTTTTGATGATCAATCTATACCTCTTCGACGGGGCATTTACACAGGTGTTTTCGGCCCCGAATTAGAAACGTCAGCCGAACGCAGATTTTTGCGGCTTGCCGGCGGTGACGCTGTTGGCATGTCACTGATTATGGAAACGATAGCGGCAGTACATTGTGGCATCAATGTATTGGCTTTAGCAGCCATATCGAATAATGCCACGGGCGGACCAGAGCAACAGCCAGACAGTATAGAAGCCGTATTAAAAAACGCGGCGGTTGCTGCCGAGAAAATGGCGCGAGCCCTACCCTCAATTGTTGAGCACTTATAAGCACTAGTGTTTATAAGTGTCTTTATGGTAGCATCGCCCTACAAAATTTGGGCCCTTAGCTCAGTTGGTTAGAGCGCTCGACTCATAAAATATTGTGACCTTTATCAGAAATGATAAATGGAAAAATCGGATGAATTGCTGGAAAGCTACGTACCAATGTAACCGAATACATAAGGTATACGCCAATCAGCAGCCAAGCCTAAGAGGCGTCTTAGGAAGGTTCAGAGACTAAGTGGTTCGACACGCCCCTGTCGAGTAATACACTATTAGCGTCCGACACCCGACCGTTGTAGCTATCGCTGCTACAACAAGGGTGGTGATATAGTCCAGGCCAGCACTAAAGTGCTGATAACCAGAATCGATCGGTCGAAGGTTCAAGTCCTTCAGGGCCCACCATTTTTTGTTAACTCTAGTTGTTGACCATTGAAAGCTTTAGTCTTTTTAGTCACCGCTGTGCACGCGAATTACAAACAAAATGTCATTACATTTCCATTCGCGGCTTTCACGACAAAGCATGAAGACTCTGCCTCAATAAACTCTAGGGCACCCACATCGCATCTCCCGTCACCACTTGTGCGCAAACTCCCCACTTGGTCTAACTCAGTGCATGTGAGCAAATCACCAGTGTTCCTGGCAGGACTATTACCGAGTAGAGCATGCGTTTGCGTATCTCCACCGTTATCCGCCAGCGGCTCAAGTCTTGGGGCAACGTCGCGAGCTGCTGTGTTGCAACTGCCGTCTTGAATAATAGAGGCTGTATCAGATTGAAAAGTTCCTGCTATTCCAATTTTACAGTCTGAACCCACGACTGAACCCGCTAGTATCGTATTATTAAGCTGTACATTGGTGCGGCTACTATAAATGCCGGCCCCACTACCCGCTGTTGTCGCCGTATTACTAAAGATTGTACTGTTAACAAAAGTCGCCGTTGTACGATACAAATCAACACCGCCGCCTTCCTGCTCAGCAAAGTTACCAGAAATAGTGCTGTTGTTCAGCGTTATGGTGCTAGTGCTAGCACTAATTCCGCCGCCACTTCTCGACGCTGAATTGCCCGAAATCGTGCTGTTATTAATACTGAGGATTGTGTCACCGATATTTAGGCCAGCACCGTTAAAGACTGAGCTATTAACGCCACCACTGGGGCGTATCGAATTACCCGACACAGTACTGTTATTGAGCGTCAAAACAGAACCAGCTCCATTAGATGATATCCCCTTGCCACTATTATTAGAAACGACACTATTGTTAAGCGTGACGGTAGAGCCCCCTATGCTGCTTATACCGCCGGTAGTTCCTGTGGTCGAATTACCTGAAACAGTGGTGTTATTCAGAGTCAAATTAGAAGAAGATCTAATTACAATTGGTGCCCGCGAGGTGTCACCACCACCGGTAATACTAATATTGCTTAGCGTTAAGGTAGCACTGCTACTCAGATAAAAGACGCCAGACGAATGGTTGATATTCAAACCATTATCACCAACACCACTGCCTTCAATAGTAATATCTCTACCAGCGGCTACAAGAAACCTTCCATCTCCTGACAGGGTAATGGTGTCACCGCCCAATATTTGACTTGAATAAGACAAGATGGTGTCGTTGGTACCAAAGGGGTCACTGTTAGCAAAACCAAGACACCCTGGCTGCAATGCCTGTTGATTAATTGATGAGATGGCATTGCTCAAAGTACATTCCGTTGTACTATTAAAGCTGTCTAACCCGACCGAATTTGAATTGATGATTAATGTCGCGGCACAAATGCGTTCATTAACCAGACCAGCACCTAAACCAAGCACACAGAGCTGCATTGCGGATACCACTGGCGTTAGCTGTAACAAACTATTTATTGATTGCTTACTCACTGCACAAGCATTACGTTTTTGTTTATACATACTGTTACCCGTGGTGCATTTAGGAGTTAATGTTAGAAACTGAAAAGCAAGTTGCTCATTAGCCATTAAGGTTTATCATTGTATTTTCACAAATAAATATAATGGACATTAGTAACTTCCATCATATATATCAAAATATTCGAGCTATTGCACGAACTCGAACCAACTAACAATTTCCTCAACCAAATGCGCCTACCCAAGCTAAATGATAAGCAATTGATTGCCTTAATCTTAGCGGCAAAAGGATAGAAAAAGAGACTAAGTGGTTCGACACGCCCCTGTCGAGTAATACACTATTAGCGTCCGACACCCGACCGTTGTAGCTATCGCTGCTACAACAAGGGTGGTGATATAGTCCAGGCCAGCACTAAAGTGCTGATAACCAGAATCGATCGGTCGAAGGTTCAAGTCCTTCAGGGCCCACCATTTTTTGTTAACTCTATTTTTCGAACACAGAAGGACGTGTCGATGAGTTTTAACCTTCTTCGGTACCCTATGCTTTGTATCTGGATATATAGACTATGTCAGACATATTTCCGCAGATTTCTTTTCCTTCACATTTTGATTAACGCGGATTGCATATCATTTATCGATTTTATATGGTGTAAACAACGCAATGATCAGTTTCATTGCATGGGAATTCAATTATGAATGACTTACAAATCTCAGATATCCTTTCAAAGGAAGAAATTCGTGCATTGCGTACACCATCTAATACGCGAGCTATTGCTACCTTGGTGGTGAATTGGCTATTGATTGCGTTGGCGTTTGCGATGTTTATCGTTTGGCCAAACGCTTTAAGCTTCCTTGCGGGTACTGTTTTATTGGGCGGCCGCCAGCTGGGGCTTGGCGTCATGCTGCACGATTGTTCGCATAACTCTTTTTTGAGCACACTAAAACTCAATAATTTCGTTGGTCATTTCATCTGCGGAGGGCCGATGAATATATCGGTCTACGACTATCGCAGTTATCATATGAAGCATCATCGTTATGCGGGCACAGAAAAAGACCCAGATATTGTTTTTGTGGATAAATATCCGGTACCGAAAGAAAGTCTAAAGCGAAAACTAACGCGTGATATTACTGGTCGTACAGGCGTGCGAGATACGCTGTTAAGACTCAAAAATTTTGAGTTAGCCAAAAGCTACCCTTGGGTAATATTTCATGCCTTGCTGATCATAGTATTGTTTTATATCGGCGCACCCTTGGCGTATCTAATGTGGTGGGCTGCCGAATTGACTGTTTACCCCTTGGTGGTTCGCTTGCGGCAGATTGGTGAACACGGTGTAGCTACCGATAGAAGCGAGCTAGACCCGCGGATGAATACCGGCACCACTCTCCCTTCGTGGTGGGAAAGATTACTAATTGCACCGAATAATGTCTACTACCATGTGGAACATCATCAGTACGCCAACATACCTCCGTATAATTTGCACAAGCTACATAAGATGTTAGTTGAGCGCGGTTACTACGAAGACTTTGATTGCGTGGCTCATGGCTTTGCTGATGTACTGCGACGCGCCGTTCAAGGATCCGAAGCGCACGCATAAACTGCATTTGCGGTACCAGCCTAGATTCTCGAACAACCTTTTCGAGGCTGTCACTCTCTGCTTTTACCCAGTTCCTGCATATGCTTTATATACAGATAACCAAAGTGGCTCTATAAGCCAAATTAATAGCCAATTTTTCGGTTGCCCAAGTAGTGTAATGGGAGTATAGATACTGTATAAAGCCGTTTCGAAAATGGTCATTACCTTTACTATTAACCGCTGATGATTGCTCTAACTAAAACTCTAGTATTGGCAGCCTTAGGGCTGCTGCTCATTGTGCTAATTGTAGCGCGCATTCGCCGTCGTGAAGGTGTGCGTATTCCGTTAGGCATTACTGCGATTGCATTTTTTGTTGCGTGCTATTTGCTGCGTGATCAATTCAGTGGTGTACTAACTAACATCACGGGCAGAAGCAATCTGCAAATCGGCCAAGGCATAGCGACGATGCTGTGGTTATCAATTGCCTATACCATCAATGTGTTCGTAAAGCGCTTTGGTTATAAACGACGTTTAACCGCGGAAGGCGACTCCAAGGTACCCCTCATCATTCAATACCTGATCACCGCGCTCATTTATATGGCGGCGGGCATGGTCATTCTGCGCTTTGTTTTTGGCCAGTCTATTTTTGCACTCGCCGCTACTTCAGGCGCTCTAGCGATTGTGCTGGGTTATTCTGCACGCTCGGTGCTTGATGAAATTTTCGCAGGGATCGCACTGAATTTTAGTTCGCCTTTTGAAAAAGGAGATTTAGTTCAATTAAATGAGGAGTGGGCGCTGATTAAAGATATCGGGTGGCGCAGCATTACCTATCTCGACATGGATAGTAATAGTGTTGTGGTGCCCAACTCCGTAGTCGCGGCCAGCAAAATTCGCAACCTAGACAAGCCCGACAATATTACTCGTCGACTTTTTTATTTTAAAGTGGAGTACAACGCCCCTCCCAAAGTCGTCCTTGAATTGGCGACTGCCGCCATGGATGAGTGCCCGCACGTTATTGATCACGAGTGGAACGATGTATGTTTATTCGATTTCGATGACACCGGTATTCGATATCGTGTTGCCCTGCATATAGAACACTACAATCACTGGTGGCTGGCAAGTGATGAGTACTTCAATGCCCTTTGGTATCGGTTTAAACGAGCTGGGATACGCTTTGGTCAGCAACGTCATCTCAATTTTCAGAACAATGAAAATGCAGACCGCGCATTGCCTGACTCCGTGCTCGATGATACTAATTGGCACAATTTGGTGGACCGCTTTGATCAAACACCGATGTTCGATGGTATGACTAAAGACGATATGAGTGAGCTGGCTAGAAGTGCGGAATTGCACATTGTCGGGCCTCCCGAGCGAATTATTCGAGCGGGTTCAAAACGCAGCTCCATGTACTTAATGGCCGCTGGCGAATCCGATGTTTATCGAGTGGACAACAATGGTAAAGAAACTTGGATGGCAGGTGTCAGTGAAGGAGAAACAGTAGGCTTGATGTCATTACTCACGGGTACGCCGCAACGTACAACGATACGGGCGAGAACCGAATGTGCTGTGTGGGAAATCAGTAGCGACTCCTTACATGCCTTGTTCGACCGCAAGCCGGAGGTAATGGATAACATTGCTGCCGCAGTAGCGCAATGGCAAGCGGATGAAGACGAAGCGTTTCAAGCGATGGACTTGAGTCAAAAACAAGAACAAAATTTGTTGGATAAACGCGCTAGCACATTGTACAAGCGTATTGCTCGATTCTTTGATGGTACAAAAGATGATGAAAGTACCGACCGTTATACTGATTATTAGTCATGCCTGATGAACGTTTGAATGAGCATGTACTATTTCAAGTTTTGAGCTATGCGTAAGCTGCTGCTGATTCGTCACGCAAAATCCAGTTGGAAGTTTCCTGAATTGGATGATCATGAACGTCCGTTTAATAAACGTGGCGAACGCGATTGTCTAAGCATGGCAAGACATTTGGCAGACAAGGATGAATCCTTGGACATACTCTATTCTAGCACCGCAGTAAGAGCGTTAGATTTCGCTCAACAGATCAGTGAATTTAGTAACGTTGATTTGATCCCAGATCTTAGTTTCTACACATTTGATGTGGACGAGTTGATGGAGATTTTACAGCACCTTCCTGATTCAGCTAAACGAGTTGGCGTGGTCGCGCATAACCCTGCTATCACTCACGCGGCAAACCGGTTGACTGAATCAGATATTCAGAATGTACCCACTGCCGGCATAGTTGCCATGAACTCTGATATCGACTCTTGGCAAGATTTGGCCGCGGGCTGTTTTGACTTAGAGTATTTTGACTATCCTAAAATATTAATCTAAGGCTTACTATTAATGAGGCCTTCTCTTAACAGAAATGAAAACGCGGATTCATTAGGTACCTGAAACTCTATCATTGCTCCATCAAGTTTTTTACCTTCCAGTTTTCCTGCCCTTAATGCGGCAAATGCCTTTTCTAGGCGATATAACACCTGAGGCTCTACCACCGGAACATTGTGTGCGGGCAATATAGCGGTTAAATTTGGTATTTCTTTAAGTAATACTTGCAGAGATTTCTCATACGCCACCAAATCGGTTTCCGGCGCAAATAACCAAATTGGCCCCGAATAATATGTGTCACCAGTCCACATCAAGCCAGCCTTCCTATCTAAAAGCACAATTGTATCGGGAGTATGACCGGGTACGTGTTTGACCTCCAATGTGCGATTACCTAAGTCAATCTCAAAGCCGTCATCTATAAAATCACTGATCTTATAGGGGCGCCCGACATGATTTTGTTCTGAGACACCGTTAGGCAATGGCCTACATAAAGCCTGCTTAGATACCTCTATGGCAATCACACTATTGTTATGCCCGGATTGACGCTCACGACTAAACGTTGTGTCCATCGCATAAATATTTTCGAAAGCGTAATTGCCGCCAACATGATCGTAATGGCTATGCGAATTAAGTACTGAAACAGGCTTGTCGGTCAAACCCGCCACCAAAGTTGCTATATCGGCAATGCCATTTCCAGTATCAAATAACAAGGCCTTATCTTCCCCTTCAATAAGGTATGAAATCACTTCTTGCCATTGATACGGCTCTACTATCGCCGTTACACCCTCGGCAACCTCATACAATTGAAACCAATCATCAGATGAATCGATGCGTTTTAAATCAGCGTACTCAGGACGGGGTAATTTGTCGCAAAATTCGGCCATTGATTCTGCTGGGCTGAGCTCGTCTACGCCTGTGGCTTGGCCACAACAAAACAGAAAGCCAGCAACAAAGTTACCTAAAATATTCCTGATTTTTCGTGTGTTAGTGGACATAACTTACCTTATTGGTTTTTAACTCTTTCGCGTAACAGCGGCAACACTTCTTCTTCAAACCAAGGATTCTTCGCTAACCAGATATTATTGCGCGGCGAAGGGTGTGGCAGTACCAAAAACTCTGGCAAATATTCTCGGAAGTTTTTAACAGTTGCGGTCAAGGTTTTTTCTCGGCTCGGCAAATAGTAACTCTGGGCGTATTGGCCAATTAAAATAGTTAGTTGAACATTCGATAGTTGCTTTAGTAATTTTTCATGCCAAGTTTGTGCGCATTCTTTTCGCGGAGGTAGATCACCAGACTTGCCTCGCCCCGGATAACAAAAACCCATGGGGACTAAAGCCACGGACTTGCCGTAAAATTCCTTTTTATCAAGACTTAACCAGCTGCGTAAACGGTCACCGCTGGCGTCCTCCCAAGGTACGCTTGTTTGATGCACCTGCAAGCCTGGCGCCTGGCCAATAATTAACAGGCGTGCTTGGCTATCAGCCTGTAATACTGGATTAACGCCCTCAGTTAAATGCGCCGCACACAAATCGCATCGGCGAATTTCCTTAAGCAGTTGTGGTAACGTTTTAACCATAAGTCACATCATAGCGCGACTAGCAATCCCGTTAAAAGAGGGCGGCAAAGTGCCCTATCAAAAAGCTGGATAAAATAATCCAACAAATCGTATTCCTGTCACACACTTTCAAGTAGCATACGCGCATGAATTCTATTGTTTCAATCAAGCAACTGTCGAAAGTATACGGCAATGGTTTTAAAGCCCTGAACAATATTAATTTGGACATCAACCAAGGTGAAATTTTAGCCTTGCTTGGCCCCAATGGCGCAGGTAAAACCACCTTAATATCGGCGGTTACTGGCATTGTCTCGGCAAGTTCTGGAACTATTACAGTGGCTGGATTCGATAATGTTAAACAGTTTCGACAAAGTCGTGAGCTAATTGGCTTAGTACCTCAAGAATTAACCTTAGGGCCATTTGAAACGGTTGGGAATACCGTACGTTTTAGCCGCGGATTATACGGTAAGAAACCTGATTCAAGTTATATCGACCAAGTGTTAGACGATCTGTCTTTGCTGGATAAAAAAGACACTCAGCTACGCATGTTATCTGGTGGCATGAAACGGCGGGTATTAATTGCCAAAGCGCTGGCCCACGAACCGCGTATATTATTCTTAGATGAACCCACCGCTGGTGTAGACGTTGAATTGCGCAAGGACATGTGGAAACTCATCGAAAAACTACGTGAAGATGGGGTTACCATCATCCTCACCACGCACTATATTGAAGAAGCCGAAGAAATAGCGGACCGCATTGGTGTTATTAATAGTGGTGAACTTCTACTCATAGAAGACAAAATAAAATTGATGCAAAAACTCGGTAAAAAACAACTCGTCATTGAACTTAAAGAGCCGATAATAGAAATACCGATTAGCCTCAAAGGTAAAAAACTAGTACTAAGTGATAATGGCACTTCACTTACCTACACCTACGACACCACAGCCGATGCAACGGGTATAACCACTTTACTAAACGCCATCAGTCAAGCGGGCCTTAGCCTAAAAGATATTGTTACCTCGCAAAGCTCCTTGGAAGATATTTTTGTGGATTTAGTGAAATCCGATAATGATGAAGAATATGCCGCATGAACATTCAAGCTATTAAGCAAATCTATATAGCTGAAATGCTGCGGGCCAGGAAAACTTTGTTCCAAACCTTGGCGTCACCAGTTATCTCTACCTGTCTTTACTTTATTGTATTCGGCTCAGCCATAGGCTCACGCATTAATACAATTGAAGGAATAAGCTATGGATTATTTATAGTACCTGGCCTAACGATGCTCACCTTAATGACGCAGAGTGTTTCCAATGCCTCTTTCGGAATTTTTTACCCCAAGTTTAGTGGCACTATCTATGAGATATTGAGCGCACCCATTTCTTTTTGGGAGGCTTCAATTGGGTATGTGGGCGCTGCCGCCAGCAAATCGTTTGTGATCGGTTTGATCATTTTAGCCACCGCCAACTTTTTTGTTGATCTCAAAATCATGCACCCTTTTTGGATGCTTAGTTTCTTAGTACTCACCTGTATTACATTCTCTTTGTTTGGTTTTATTATTGGCTTATGGGCAGAAAGTTTTGAGAAGATACAAATAGTCCCGATTCTGGTAATAACTCCGTTGGTCTTTCTAGGCGGCAGCTTTTATTCAGTAAGTATGCTGCCGCCATTCTGGCAAACAGTTACCTATTTCAACCCAGTGGTTTATTTGGTCAGCGGTTTTCGTTGGAGCTTTTTCGAAGTTTCAGACGTTAATGTCTATACCAGCCTAATTATGATCTTGGTGTTTTTAGCGATTTGTATAGTGACCGTTGCATGGCAATTTAAAACTGGCTACAAGCTTAAGGAGTAACGGTTGGCGTTTAATCGTGTTACCGCTCTAGCTTTCTAGTCTTGGTACCGCTCTAGCTTTCTAGTCTTGGTACCGCTCTAGCAGTTGCGCCGAATTAGTTTTAGCGCCAATAGCGGACATAAAGGTAAACACGCCCGTTAATTTGCGTACCATCAACATAAATTCAGGCGGCGGTACCGAAAAGCCTTTAACAAACATCATTTCACTGCCTCGTTTGCCGGCTCTTTTTAGTAATTTTGAGCCGTGCCAATCATAGCGCTTTCTAGATACAGCATACTTGGGCAGTATCGATAAATCATCGGTGAACGGTTCTAATATAAAGCTGCAAAATTCAGCAAAAGATTCTTTAACCTCTTGGGAGTCACCGGCCCTTAAACAATTTAACGCAATGAGGCCTTCTATGGTTGTATCTACCTTATTAAAGTGGGCAGCCAAAATAGTCTTCTTAAGTGCAATTGAAAAATCGCTTTCTAAATCGTGCACAGCACCAAAATCCAACAATACTAATTGATCATTTTTACCTTGTGGATCAATCACGATGCGGTAATTGCCAAAGTTAGGGTCAGTTTGCATCAAATTCCATTCAAACGCCTCTTTAAAAAACAACTCCAACATAGCATTGGCTAGTCGATTACGCCGATCTTGACTCAAAGACTGAACTCGTTTGTCGGTAACGTCTAGGCCTTCGACAAAATCCATTGTTAACACTGTAGTGCTGCAGTATTGCTCGAGATAGTTTGGCACGATGTAACGTTTGTCATCTTGCAACAAAGTCGACATGCGACGAGCTTGGCTGAGCTCGTGCCGATAGTCTACTTCGAGCAACAACTTGGTTCTTAAGTCTGTGGTAAATTGTTCCAGTTGTTGAACAGAATCAATCCAACGGCCCAATTTCAACATTTGCATGACATTGCGAAAATCATCATCAATGGTGTCGGCAATGCCCAAATACTGAATCTTGAGGCACAGTTCAATATCGGCAGTATTAGCCAACTCTGCTTTATGGACCTGCGATAAAGAGGCTGCCGCAAATGGTTTTTCTTCTATAGTGAGTCCAGATAATTTATCGTCTCCCTTTGCCTCACCCAATGATTGCTTCAATACAGGCGCTACGGCTGACCATTCTATTGGTGAGGTTTGAGACTCTAGAGTATGCAATGCCTTAGTAATAGGGCGTGGTAATAAATGCTCTCCATACAAGGCTAGCATCTGACCAATTTTCACATAAGCGCCTTTAAGTTCGCCAAGTTGTTTGACGAAACGCATAGCTTCTCGTTCAAGTGCTCGATCTGTAATTAATTGCCGTTGATCCTTCGAATGCAATAGGCTAAACGCATGCGATGACAATAGTCCAGCGCCACTACGAGCACCCGCCGCTCCTAAGGCAAACCGTCTTCGCCAAGAACCTTTGGTAATTTTTTTCATCTATGAGTTAACTTAAGATAAGATGTTCTATAATAAACAATATCGGAGTAATTATGCATATCGAACAACTTACCACTCAGGTATCGGCGTCAGATCAATTGTGTATTGAAGACATTCCTGCGATCGCAGCAATGGGGATAGAACTACTAGTGTGTAATCGGCCAGATGATGAAGACGTGGGTCAAACGCCCTACTCGCAAATAGCCGAAGCTGCTAGACAGCATGGCATGGAACCTATATTGCTGCCGTTTGCATCTTACCAGATCACCGCTGAGGATCGAGATGAATTTGTGAAGATAATAGAGACTCGCAAGCGTATACACACCTACTGTCGTTCAGGTGCGCGTTGCAAACGCTTGTGGCGCGAAGCCAATTCACTGGTTGGCGGCGAAGCACAATTCAATCGGGCGGTAGATTAATAAGTTCGCCGATTATTGTTTCAAAGATCTGGTATCCAACTCGCCATTAACTAACTCTTATTAGGCGTTAATCACGGCACCAAGAGATTCAGCCTCTACGCCTTTATTTTTCTTGAATTTAGAATCATACAACGTGGACCATCCTGTAACGGCCGTTCTTGCTGCATCAGCTCTTAACGTATCGTTAACTTTAACAATAGCTTCTACTTCCTTTGAACCAACAACTGTCCAGCCCATTCTAATTAAAGTGCTTTTCTCTAACGAAGTTGCAACGCAGTCGCCGCCTCTTTTCTCGGCCGCTGAACCTTTCATCGCACCACACTTTATACAACCTATGACTGATACCCGTCGATTGCGGGGATTACTAAAATTTTCCCATTTGTGATTACCCATGATAAACCCTATCTCCTGTTTTACCCGTTATCCGTTGCCTTAGCTTATATAAGCTTTAGCTTACAAAATGCTATTAACCAATAGCTCCTAACCCTATTAAATCATTTCCTCAACCCTTTCGGCACATTACCACTTTATTACACCGAGTCCATGTAGCTTAGCGTATATTTTGTTCATTTACTACCCAAAGACAGCAAATGTAACATTTCCCTGTGTACAAAACTGCGGCAATAAGCTGATTTAAACATCCTTTATTTCGTAAAACAGCCTTGAGCTAGCCGTAAAACAGCCTTGAGCTAGCCGCAGAACAGCCTTGCGTTATCGGTAAACAACAGCCAAGGGCTATGTTGAGAAAATAGCCTTGAGCGTATAAAAGAATATGATCGAAAATCCTGCGCCGGCAGGCAATGTTACTAACCAGGATACAAATATTTGACCAATCATTTTGAAGTTTAGTGCGCTTACACCGCGCGCCAAACCTACGCCCAATACAGCTCCAACCAAAGTGTGTGTCGTAGAAATAGGCAAACCCCAAGTGGATGCAAACACCACAGTTGCCGCGGCACCTAATTCCGCTGCGAACCCTCGGCTCGGCGTGAGCTCGGTTATTTTTCGACCGATTGTGGTCATCACACGGACCCCATAGGTGGCGAGACCCACGACAATGCCGATACCACCGAGCAACAATACCCAATTTGGAAGCACTGATTTAGCGGCTATATCACCATTGTTAGAGACAACACTAGCAATAGCCGCCAGCGGTCCAACCGCATTTGCAACATCATTCGAACCATGGGCAAAGGCCATTGCAGCGGCGGTAAAAATCATAAGTACTGCAAAAATTCCCTCTACATTTGGGGAGTTCTCTTCCTGTCGCTTAACACGTTTTAAAAACTGACTACCCACTAGTGCTACGGCTATGCCCACAAAGGTGGCTATCGGCATATTATTTAGAAATTTTGACTCAAAACCAAAGTCAATATCCAGGCCAGTGTTCTTTAAACCTTTGAGCAAAGTAACCATAGCGATCAGAAAACCCACCATAAACATATAAATGGGTACATAGCGTTTAGCTCGGTTAAACGGATCCTTTGAGCTCAAGATTAATTTGTCGACGCTCATAAATAGACTAAAAGATATTAGACCTGCTGAGACCGGCGACACCACCCAGCTAGCAACAATAGTCTTAACCGTGTTCCAGTTCACTGAATCGACGGAAATACCAACTACGGCAAAACCAATTAGCGCGCCGACAATAGAATGAGTCGTTGAGACTGGCCAGCCCAAGATACTAGCAATCAATAACCAAGTGCCAGCTGCCAGCAACGATGCCATCATGCCAAACACCAGTAAGTCGGGTTGATTTTGCAAAAGCATCGGGTCCAAAATACCTTTACGGATGGTTGTTGTGACCTCGCCGCCCGCCAAATATGCGCCAAAAAACTCGAATATAATTGCTATAAAAATGGCTTGCTTGACGGTGAGTGCTCTTGACCCCACAGAAGTGCCCATCGCGTTAGCCACATCATTGGCACCAATTCCCCAAGCCATAAAGAATGCGAACGCCGCACCCAAGATCAATAACAACTGACCGTGTTCAATAATTATTTCCATACTAGTTTTTTTGTTTATGGTTCTCTATGAAAATAGTCCCGTAAGTAAAAATCATAGGCGTACCTAAAAAAATAAGCAGCAAAAGCGTAGCCACTTTATTTAGCGATGAGTTCTGGGGACTTATGTGAATGTCTAATCTAAGATAATTTTGATGTTAGTCCAAAAATTGCACAACACCAGTTTCTAGTGAATATTCGGCACCAACAATTTTCAATTTGGAACTGGCGATTAAATCACGCAGGATATCCGATTGCTGTGACAACCTCTCTACCGATTGCTTAATATTGGCGTGCGTGGCAATTTTACAAAGATGGTCTCGATCATCGTACATTTTATTATCCACCAAGCCCTGCACTGCAGGGCTTACGCTCTCTACAATTGCAGCAATATTGCTTGATTCTCTCGGCGTTCCATCTAGTAATGTATCAACGGTTACTTTAATGGCACCACAGCCCGTGTGCCCAAGTACCACAATTAATTCAGCGCCAAAATATTGGCAGCCGATTTCGATGCTACCAATTTGCGAAGGGGCGACGGTATTACCTGCAACTCGAACAACAAAGAGATCACCCACACCGCAATTAAATACTATTTCAGCAGGCACCCGCGAATCCGCGCAACCTAAGATAACGGCAAACGGTTTTTGTGTCTCCTTATCGGGACAACTGACAGAGGTAATGATTTCGCCGTCACCGGCGGTGGCCTCAACAAATCGTTTGTTACCTTCGACCAGTTTGTCTAATGCTAGTTCTGCTTTCATAAAAATTTAGATTGATTAAATACTATTTCAGTAGCCGTGCTTCTTTGTAATAACGCTCCGCACCAGGGTGTAATGGGATAGAAATACCCGCATACGGCAGTTCGCGTTTATCCAAGCCGATTAAGGAAGGGTGTAGTGATTTAAAATCTTTAAAATTCTCAACCACTTCTTTTACCACTTGATAAATAGCCTTAGGCGAAGTGTTTTTATCGGCCACGAAAGTAGCGCCTAAGCCAAATGATTTAGTGTCGTCGAGGGCATTTAAATACATACCTTTGGGGATCTTTCCAACTCGATAATACGGTTTGGCTTCTATCAAAGCACCAATTTCAGGGCTTTCAATGGACACCAAGCGCAACTTACAATCGTCGTTTAAACCGCTTAAGTGGTCATTTAAACTACTTGATAGCAATAGGATAGCATCGACCGTATCTTCGCAAATAGCGGTTATTTGCTTAACGTCGCTCAACCGTTCCACACTTTTAAAGCTACTGTCGTTCCAACCTTTAGCTGCTAATAGATCGTCAACGATACGGTGCTGCAATGACCGCTTATAACCCAAGCTGACAATGCGATCTTGCAAATCTTCAAACGATTGAATATCACTTTGTTCTTTAACAATTAGCGCCAGTGGGTCTGCCTCTAAAGCAAATACCGCTCTTAGATTTTCATTCGCTCCTTCATCCTTAAACGTACTGGAACCATTATAAGCATGGTACTGCCAGTCCGATTGAGCAAATACTAGATCAAAGTTATCCGCGCGCAGCTGGCGCAAATTGTAAATGGATCCACCGGTGCTTTCTAAAGAACAACGCATTCGATGCAATTCAGTTCCGCGGTTTAATAAGCGACAAATCACACCGCCGATTGGAAAATACACGCCCTTTACGCTGCCCGTACCCAGCACCATATGTAATGGTTTTTTTCGGCTCGAGGCTTGTGTCTGGTTTGTTTCTTCTAATGCGACATTAGAAGTATCGGAATTGGTAACTTCGGTGCCTTGATTTTGATTGCAAGCAACTAGGCACAAAATCCAAAAACAGGCTGCCCCTATTTCCTTCAAAGGTATCTTCTTTTTTACCTTAGGCCAGGTTTTCAAGGTATTTGTTATGCGCAAATCTTGATTCTCAATCATGGTGGCGTAACTATAAACAATATAGTTTATTAACTCTATAACTGTGTTCTTCTAGACTTGGATTATTTCATGTTGCTTGTATCACTTAGAGACGATCAGTATCATGTCTCGCATGACCTATAAGAGCCAAGAATTGCTTAAAAAATTTGAAGATTTAGTCCTCAGTACAAAGGGGGAACATGCCGAGTTTACAACCTCTTCAGATCCAAAGTTTGCCGATCAAGATAGTCTTGTATTTTTACTTGATGCTGCAAACGCTCCCGATCAAGCAGCAATTGTTGTGACTACCGAGTCAATCGCAGAACAACTTGACCAAAACCAATACCTAATCGTTTGCGTGGCCGACCCTAAATTTGCGATGGCCAAAATGAAGGAGGAATACGACGATTACCTAGCCGGTGATTTTGAGTGGGATGCCATTCATGCTAGCGCCGTCATTCACTCCAGTGCGAAATTAGGTCAAGGTTGTCGAGTGGGGCCAAATGCGGTAATCGGCGCCAACTGTATTATTGGTGAAAATGTTTTTATTCGCGCCACCGCTGTAATCGAGCACGATGTCCACATCGGCGACAATACAATTATCAACAGTGGCGCCAATATCGGTTATGGCAGCCAAATTGGCAAAGGCTGCATAATCCAATCCAACGCAGTAATCGCTAATGAGGGTTTTGGTTTTGCGCAGGATAAAAACAAGGCCTATCACCATGTTCCTCATACTGGCAATGTCATACTTGAAGACGATGTATGGATTGGTGCGGCAAGTTGTGTCGATCGTGGCACTTATGGTTCAACCGTTATTAAACGCGGCGTTAAAATAGACAATCAATGCCACGCTGCGCACAATATGTTGGTTGAAGAAGATGGTCTGTGGGTTGCGCAAACGGGCATGGCGGGTTCTTCAAAAATAGGTAAGCGGGTAATTTTATCAGGTCAAACTGGGTCTTTAGATCATGTAAAAGTGGCGGATGACGCCGTATTAGTACACCGAGCCGGTATTATAAAAGACGTTACTAGTGCTGGTGTATGGGCCGGTATTCCAGCGGTTCCATTTCGACAACATATGCGAAATCAACGGACTCCGGCACGAGTGGATAAATTGGAAAAAGCGTTTAGAGAACTCAAAGCCAAATTAGATTTAGACTAAAACTGAAAAATTGGTGTTGATTCTCAGCAATGATCTGAGGCTCAATGAAACCCGAAAATCTACCTACCCGCTTAAAGATTTATAGATGCGCGAAAAGCTTAAATTCATTATTGTCCCCCGCTTGCTAAAGTGGAGTATGCAACTGATTGGGTTAACCTGCAGGGTTCGATGGCATAATCGAGAAGCATTAGAACAATATGTGGATAATCAACAACCCTTCGTGCTTGGCATGTGGCATAACTGCTCAACTATCTGCGGCTGGGTTATGCGTGACCATGGTATGTCGGTAATGATCAGCGACAGCCGAGATGGCGAGTATATTGCTAGATTATGCGTCTTGTTTGGCAATAAGACCATTCGAGGTTCCAGCTCGAAAGGCTCTTTGAAAGCCATGTATAAGGCCATAAAATTACTTTATAAAAACCAACCTATCGCCATTACTCCGGACGGCCCGCGAGGCCCCAGATACAAATTACAAGGTGGGATTTTGTGGCTTGCCGCGGCGGGTAAAGCGCCAGTATTGCCATTACATATTGAATCAAGTCGGCAGTGGGTTTTAGACACTTGGGACAAGCAATGTATCCCTAAACCGTTCTCTACCATTCATGCTAGTTTTGGTACGCCAATAACAGTTGAACAATCTGAGTTTGATGATAATCTCCCTGAACTCACCCAACGGGTCGAAGACAAAATGATGGAAAACACTCACTTTGTAACCGCCCAAATAGTCGCCCAAAACTAGTCGCCCAAAACAATGCCAATTAAATTACTGTTTATTTGCACTCACAATCGCTGTCGAAGTATTTTGGCTGAAGCGATTACCAATAATTTGGCAAATGGCCGAATCATGGCCTCGAGCGCTGGCAGCACACCGCAAGGTGCAATACACCCCTTATCCATTCACTACCTCGAAGAACGAGATATCTCTACCGAAAATCTCCGCAGCCAATCCTGGCATGAATTTGAAGAGCTTGCACCACATGCCATATTGACCATGTGTGATAATGCCGCGGCGGAAACCTGCCCCTTGTGGTTTGATCGATCGACACAAGTGCATTGGGGTTTAGCGGATCCTTCTAAAGACACCACGGATGAGTCGGCAACTCGCCGAGCCTTCGATAAAACCATGGACATTATTGAACGACGCATTAATAAATTGTTGGAATGCGATCTAGACTCGCTTGATGCCCAAAAACTGCACCAACGGCTGACCGACATAGCGACCCAAGTAAATTAACGAATGCTTGGCTAACGAGGGCTTCGAGAGAAAATGTCAACCTTCGGTTTTTTTCACCGTGTAGACAAACGGGCGCACTCCTAACCGCTGCAGCCTTTGTTTGGCTGTCTTAGCTTTACGTTTATCAGCATAGGGGCCTAAGCGAACCCTAAAGAAACGCCCTTTGCCGTCTACATCACGTGCTTGGGTAACCGACTTGTAGCCTTTTAAGGCTAATCTAGCGCGTAGCTTTTCTGCGTCAGCGTGTTCGCGAAACGAGGCGGCTTGCAGAAAATAATCTACATTAGGTTTTGGCCTTGAAGCCGTGGCCTCAGGCAAATCGTCTGGCATGACCTGTTCAATATCTGGCAGTACTTCATAAAAATCCGGGTCGAAGTCATCGGTACTGACGGTCTCGATTAGATCAGCGATATCCTGGTCTTCGGATTCAACGGGTGTGACTGATTTTAGGAGTTCCTTTAACCCCGAACCAAAGTCTTTATCATCGCTTTGTGCGCCACTGAGTAGAAAACTGAGCACCGTGCCGCAAACCAATACGATCAGTATTAGACCCCAGGGCAAACGCTTCAATACGCTTACAGACTTTTTCTTTTTAGTCTTGGGCTTAGCCTTGATTCGCCGTGCTTGTGCCATAACCGTTTTGTTCCAAACTATTCTAAGTCCACTACATTGAGTCAGGCGCGCCAACGCCGATTATTGTTAAACCATTACTTAATACCTGACGCGTTGCCTGACAAAGTGCGAGCATAGCGTCGCGAGCATCAGAATCTGCATCTAAGATTTTAGTAGCATTATAATAAGAATGAAAAGCCGTGGCTAAATCACGCAAAAAATAAGTGATTTGGTGAGGTTCAAAATTACCGGCCGCGCGTTCGACAATTTCAGGGAATTGTTGCAATAGGGTCATTAAACTATTTTCGTGGTCGCTGCTTAGTTTGCCTAAATCAGCGCCGTCAATCGAGATGTCTAAACCGCGTTCCTCAGCGGTTCTAAATATTCGACAAATGCGTGCGTGAGCGTATTGCACATAATACATGGGGTTTTCATTACTCTGACTTTTTGCTAGATCAAGATCAAAATCCATGTGTTGTTCAGACTTACGTTGGGCGTAGAAAAATCGTGCCGCATCTGAACCAATTTCCTCGCGTAAACTGCGCAGGGTTACGAATTCGCCACTGCGGGTCGACATACCGAGCTTCTCGTCACCGCGATACAAAACTGCAAACTGTACCAACACCACTTTAAGTTTCTCTGGGTCTAAACCCAAGGCCTGTAAAGACGCCTTTACTCGTGGAATATAACCGTGATGGTCTGAGCCCCAGATATTAATGGCCAAATCAAAACCACGAGCCAGCTTATCTTGATGATAGGCAATGTCAGATGCAAAATAGGTTGGCTGGCCATTTTCTCGAACCACGACACGATCTTTTTCATCGCCGTAGTTGGTAGATAAAAACCACCATGCACCGCCACGTTCAACCACATCACCCGAAGCTTTAAGCTGCTCTATTGCCTTAAAGATTTTACTTTGGTCATGTTCGTTTTGAGGTTCAGAGCCGGTATACTCAGAACCTGTAAATCCAGAGTTTGCAAACAGGGAGCGCTCGGAAAACCAAGTGTCGTAATCGACACCAAATTGACTAAGGTCATCGCGAATATCAGCCAATATCGCGTCTAGAGCTCGGTAGAAAAACACTTCAAAACCGTCATTGCCCAAACTTGTTTTCGCCAATGCAATGGTCGCATCCAATGCCGGCTCTTCATCAAGATCGGCTCGCGTTTGAGCTATTAAGTCTGCGCTAACGTTATAGCTATCTGCATGTTGTTGCGCTAACTCCGCCCCCATTTCGACAATATAATCGCCTTTATAACAATTATCAGGCAGGGGAACATCAATTCCATTGGTCTGTAAATAACGTATCCATACGCTGGTAGCCAAAATATCCATTTGGCGACCCCCATCGTTAACATAATATTCGCGTTCGACGGCATTACCTGCGGCGCTGAGTAAACGCGCCAGCGCGTCGCCATAGGCCGCACCGCGCCCATGACCTACATGTAAAGGCCCCGTGGGGTTGGCTGAAACAAATTCCACCAAAACTTTTTGCTTAGAGTTTGGCTCAGCGAGACCATAGTGCTCACCTTGATCGATTACGGTGCTAACCACGCCTGAACGGCTGTCTTGCGCTACAAACACATTGATAAATCCAGGGCCAGCAATATCCACTTGACTAATTAAACTGTCGGTTGGCAATGCCGCAACAATCAGTTCAGCAATATCTCGCGGTTTACGTTTAGCCACTTTGGCTAAGGTCATCGCTACATTGCAAGCGAAATCTCCATGCTCTTTACTTCGGGCACGCTCAAACTTCAGCTCCACTTCGTGATCGGCTGGTATGACGGTATCCGATTTTAGTTGATCTATGGCCTGCGTAAACAGATCGTGCAATTGTTGTTTCAATGGAATTACTCTGAGAATATGGCCTAGTTTGATAGGCGGGTAAGAGTCAATTTTAACGCGTTCTCAATACATGCGATAGCGCTAATAATGATCAATGAAACAATGTCAGTAATGACCAATGTGATAGCGTCAGTAATGATCAATGCGATAGCGTCAGTAATGATCAATGCGATAGCGTCAGTAATGATCAATGAGATAACGTCAGTAATGATCAATGCGATAGCGTCAGTAATGATCAATAGGATCAACGTCCAAACTCCAGCGTACGGAAGCACTGAGTTTGCGCGCTTCTTTATTGTCGCCAATATAATTGAGCCACTCGGCAAGAGAGGCATTGAGATTAGAGCGTTGCTGACCACTTATCAATAACTGTGCACGAAATTTACCAGCTCGGCGCTCCATAGGCGCAGGCACAGCATCCATTACCAATACCCCTTCATAAGCACGCATATCGTGCTTAGCACGGCGTAAAAATTGCAGGGCTTTGGCTTGATGAGTGGATTCCGCGCGCAGCAGCGCAAAATAACCAAACGGTGGGTAGTTTGCTTGGGCGCGAGCGGCTAATAGATGCTCAGCAAAACCCTCATAGTTGTGTTGCTTTACCCAACTGAAAAAAGGATGTTGAACAAAATGCGTCTGAATAAATACGCGACCTACCTCGCTGCGCCTACCGGCTCGGCCTGCTACTTGTAAAATTTGCTGAAACAAGGCTTCGCTAGCCCGATAGTCCGTACTGTACAAACCTTGATCGGAATCTAAAATGCCCACGGTACCTACCCAAGGGAAATCATGACCTTTGGTGATCAGCTGCGTGCCGAGCAAAATATCCGCCTCGCCGTTTCGCGCTTGTTCAAGTAACGAAGCCAGTTCACCTTTGCGCCGAGTACTATCTCTGTCTATGCGCAATAAACGCGCGGCTGGAAAACGCAGCGCCAAAGCGTCTTCCACTCTTTGCGTGCCTTCACCCACTTCTACCAAAGACTCACTCTGGCAGCTAGCACAGCGCTGTGGTATGGCGCTTTCATTGCCACAGTGATGACAACGCAAGAGATTATTACGCCGGTGGATAGTCATATTGGCATCGCATCGGTGACAATGACAAGCAGTGCTGCAATCCTTACAGTACAAAACCGGCGCGTAGCCGCGACGATTCAAAAACAGCATCACTTGTTTGCCCATGACTAAGGTCGAGGAGATCGCCTCTAGCATGGCTGGACTTAGACCATCGTTAGCGGGTTGCCGGTTTAGATCAATCAGTTCTATATCAGGCAATTGAACATTGGTGGCACGTTCCTTCAATTCCAGCAGCTTATAACGGCCCTGCAACGCATTGCGATACGACTCTAGCGATGGCGTCGCTGTTCCCAACACTATAGGAATATTGTGTTGCTTGGCTCTATATATCGCTACATCACGTGCTTGATAACGCACACCGTCCTGTTGCTTAAATGATCCATCGTGTTCTTCGTCCACTACAATTAATCCTAGATTCGCGCAGTTAGTAAACACGGCCGATCGCGTACCAATGACAATTTTGGCGTTTCCTCGTCGAGCATGCCACCACGCTAGGTGACGCTCACTGTCGTTCAACCCCGAATGCAGTGCGACCACTGGATAGTTGGATTTCTGGCCGTTAAAATGTTTTTGCACGCGGCTAACAAGCTGTGGAGTTAAGCCAATCTCTGGCACCAATAGCAGCACTTGCTGATCTAAATCCAGGACTTTCTGCATCGCGGCAAAATAGACTTCCGTTTTGCCACTGCCGGTAACCCCATAAAGCAAACTGCAAGAAAATTCAGCAGCCGCTATGGAGTCTGTAAGTAAGTCCGCCGCCGTTTGCTGTTGCTTAGTAAGCAATACCGTCGATCCATCAGTTGCTTCAAGCTCGGATTCGGAGTCTAGTTGTTGGTGAGGGCCTTTTAATACAGGGGCGGCGCTATACTCTTCTATCCAGCCTTTTTTGATAAGCGCTTTGATGGCCGATCGCCACCCGCCTGAATCCTGTTTAAAGTCCTCGGAACTTAATGATCCCTCAGAATTTTGAGAACTATCAGAATTTCGAGAACTCAAACCCATAAAGCGCTTGATAATTGCCAATTGAAGCGGCGCCCGGTCCAAGTCTTCAATTGCCGAACTGCGGCCAATATCGCTCAACCTCCACGTCTTTTTATTCGGTGGCATTAAGTCAACATCATGCCTCAGCGCAACCGGCATGGCTGTTTCTATCACTTCGCCAATGGCGGCCAAATAATAACGCGAAAGCCAATTGAGTGTGGCCCACAAAGGTGCGTCAAAAATATCACTGTCATCGATTATTTTTTCCGCCCTTTTAAGTTTGGCTTGGGGGTAATCAGAAGTGGCTTTTATTGCAACAATTACCCCCACCAATTTACGGGGCCCAAACGGCACTTTGACACGCGCACCCACGGTTATGGAACGGTCCCCTTGGTGTTGCATTGACGGCAATAAAAAATCAAAGGTCTGGCGTAACGGCACCGGCACTGCCACCTCTAATACCACCGGTTCAGATAGTGGTTTACTTGAAATATCCATAGCCCAAGCGCCTCAGCACCGTCGACGGTAAGCCAAGCTTGTAAAAAAATGTTCTGGTCGCAAAAACTTACTCACAGCATCTGTGGATAACTTTGTTGATAAAAGTGTTATGAACACTGTAAAGCCCCATAGCTATTGAGTTTGAAATTATGATTAATTTTTAAACAATCCATTTTTATATATAAATATCAATAGTTTATGAAATCACAATTGTTACGTGCTAGTTACAGTCAAAAAATAATTGACAAAACTCTTGACAACAAAAATTGTGCATAACTCGCTTAAAATGACCGTGAAAGGTAAAACAGAGACTTCTTAAATTTTTCAATTAGTTAGCGATTATTATTGAAAACATCGCTCAACTTATCGCCGCTCAGAAACAATTTGATCAACAAGTATATGTCAATTTCGAGCCCTTACTAAAGCAAACTTTCCTGCCCAGTGTCTTCGCGTGTGATTCAATATTTGCATCCCAACGCCGACGCATTATGCTATGTCAGTAATGCAATTTCAGATACACTTCTAGCGGCCAAATTTTTGCCCTAGTTTCTATTCTTAACGAGCCCACCTAACACTGCAAAATGACAAACGAATACACTGCCAAAACCGCCGACAAATACGAGTTGTATCAACGCGCCGTGCAATCGGCGGAACAAGACGCTGAGTTCTTGTTTACAACCTATAAATCTTTACGCGGTACAAGCGCAAAACACTTTCGAGAAGACTTTTGCGGCACCTGTTTGTTATCCACAAAATGGGTAATGCGCGGGCTAGATTTTACCGCTGAATCTTATGATATTGACCCCGAGCCATTGGCGTGGGGATTGCAAAATAACATCGAACCGCTAGGCCAATCCAAATCACGCTTACACCAATATCAAGAAGATGCTCGTAATCCCAGCCGCCAAGCGCCCGACGTGCGGTGCGCACAAAATTTTTCTTACTGGGTGTTTAAGACCAGGTCCGAAATGCTAAGTTATTTTAGACGAGTTCAATCCGATTTAGCCGACGACGGTATTTTCGTTATCGATCTACACGGCGGTCCTGAAAGTATTCAAGAGCTTGAAGAAGAAACTGAGATGGACGACGAGAGCTTCACTTACGTTTGGGATCAAGATTTTATTAATCCCATTAGCGGAGAAGCTCGCTTGCATATTCATTTTCGCTTCCCTGATGGCACTGAAATGACCGATGCTTTTATCTACGACTGGCGATTATGGGGTTTACCGGAGCTTAAGGATATTCTCATAGAGGCAGGGTTTTCTTCAGTTGGCTGTTATTGGGAAGGAACCGATGACGATGGTGAAAGCGGCGACGGAATCTTTAGCTTGTCAGAGGAGGGCGAAGCTTGTTTGTCGTATGTAGCCTATTTAGTCGCGCAAAAGTAATCACATGCTGAGCAAAATACTGGTGGCGCTTTTTATTGCGTTAATCTTTTTCATTATCGCAAAGAAGTCGCACCCAATTGCAGACCGCAGCGGTACGAGTATAGAAGGCCAAGATCAACAAATCCTAAATGAGCAGGATAAACTGCTAACCGTGGCTTCCTATAATATTCAAACTGGCAAAAGTATTAATGGCGTGCGAAATATTCATGGTGCGGCTGGTTTAATTGAAGATCAGCACATAATTGGTATACAGGAGATATATGCGCCCGGCTGGTTAAACAAGCTGGGCTTTGGACAAAGCCAGCTCGAAACACTGATCAAAAACAAACCCTTCGGTCACCTAATGGCCGCCACCCGAAAAAGGTGGTTTCGCGAGCAACGCGGCAACGCCATACTGAGTCGCCTACCAGTGACGCGCTGGAGTATACATGCCTTGCCCGATTACACTGGCAAAAGCTATCGCAATATGACCGTGATTGAATTTGAATGGCAAGGCGAATCGGTAAGGTTTATCAATACCCATTTACACACCGGGCAAGGGCGCGAGGAACAACTTGATCTAGTCTTGGCAGAATTCGCCAAATATCCAATAGCAATATTAGTTGGTGACTTTAATAGTCGCGATGACACCAAAGCTTTGTCAGACGCTATCGCAAATCCAAAAATCACTGACGCTATTAGTCTCGCTCAAACCGATGCTGAAGATCCTGAGCAGAGAATCGACTGGATTCTGACTAAGGGTTTTAGCGTCGAAAGCGGTAAATTCGTTAATCGGGGGATTTCCGATCATCCCTATTACGAAGTCACTTTAGCGCAATTAAATTGACACTTTGTCTATTAATTGGCACTAGCCTCAGAATCTTTAACGAGATGTTACTTATTGAACTTGCAAAACTTATTGGTCAGGGCTTAAATGTAGGCCGCTGGTTATGACTAATAAGTCAGCTTTGTAGGGGCCGCAAAAAGCACTAAATAGTGAATACTGCGATACTTATATTACATATAACTTTATTTATAAAAACCAAAACTAAACAGGAGTCATCATTATGTTATCAGAATTTAAAGAGTTTGCTCTGAAGGGCAATTTTGTCGATATGGCTGTCGGTATCGTTATCGGCGCCGCTTTCGGGACAATTGTATCGTCATTTGTTAATGACATGATCATGCCGTGGGTTGGAAAATTCACTGGTGGCATCGATTTCAGTAATATGCATATGGTGATTGACGGTGGTGCAGAAGGCGCAAGCTATGCAACTGTCGAAGCTGCCGCCGAAGCTGGCGCGATTACTATGAACTACGGACTATTCATAAACTCAGTAATCACCTTTATTATTGTTGCGTTCGTATTATTCATGGTTATCAAAGGCATGAATGCTGCTAAGAAAGCGGAAGAAGAAGCGCCTGCAGAACCTTCTGATGAAGTAAAGCTGCTTACCGAGATACGCGATTCTTTAGCAAAGTAAGTAATCTTTAGTACTACTGCTCAAAAAGCAGTAGTACAGCAAAAAAGCCAGCTCGAGCATCAGCTGGCTTTTTTGCGTTTTAGGGCACCATTCCTATATCAATTCATCAGGCCTGTGGTTCAGTCGCTAACCACTCAGGATGACCGGTTAGACAAGTCAGCATCTGCCATTAATGTGCCAATCTGATTGGTCTCCAAGTACTGAATTCCTCGATTCGCCATTGCTATGGCAGACGACACGTCATCCAAGTTGTAAACGGCATTCAGCCAACTACCTCGCCAGATTTCCTCATCGCTCTCTGGCAAAAGGTTTTTGTCCCAAAACAAAAAATCGGGCTTTAAGTCTTCAAGTAATTCTTTGTTAGTTTCATTAAATTTAGGCAGAACCCAACCTGTGCGCATAGAAGACACCTTACGGCTGTAGTTAATCACTTCATCATTAAAAGAGATAATCACGCATTGTGATGCGACGTTAGCTTTTAATATCCGGCGATCCACTTCATCAACAAACAAGGGTACACCAAATCGGTCTATCGACTCTTGTTTGATCTCTACAAACATGGTGACATCACTATGCTGTTGCAACCATTTGCATAGTTTTCTAAAAGTAGTGAAATCATTTTCCAAAAACTCATCATCAAACCGTTCCGAATATGACGCTTTCAGAGATTTAATGTGCTTAGTTTTGGTATCACGAATATCCAAATCAACACCCGCCATGCGCTGTAAATTTGCATCATGATGCACAATTGGCACTTGGTCAGCGCTCAACTGTAAATCAAGCTCCATGTATCGTGCTCCATACTCATAGGCGGCTTCGTAAGCGAGCAATGTATTTTCAGGGTAGCGCCCAGAATACCCGCGATGGGCAATTAAGATAGGAGGTGGACCCAATAGTTTTTGATTCTGTGTCATTGCGTATTTACCAGTATCGGTTCTAAAGCCGGTTCACAAACAAGTTCCAAAAATACTTGATACGAACATGATATTCTCACCTTACAATTAACAAGATGAAAGCTTTTATTACCACTTCAAGATCTACCTGAAGCGTCGCCCCCCAACTACTGATTACCCAACCACAGATAATAGACTGATGCCATTAACTCAGGCCTACGCCAATCTTTCTCCGAGCGATGTACTCAATAGTATAGAGCCGTTTGGTTATCAATGCGATGGGCGTCTATTAGCAATGAACAGTTACGAAAACCGCGTATATCGAGTTGGTTTGGATGACCAAAGCAGTATTGTCGCCAAATTTTATCGCCCTGCGCGCTGGAGCGATGAGGCTATTATCGAAGAACATGATTACACCTTAGCCTTGGCTGAGCTGGAAATTCCGGTGATCGCACCGATTGTAATTGATGGCCAAACCCTACTTAAAACTGACGATTTTCGTCTCGCACTGTTTGTAAATAAGGGTGGCCGCGCTCCCGACTTAGAGAATTTTGATCAGCTTGAACAAATGGGTCGATTCATGGGGCGCATCCATAGGGTAGGGCACAGTCAACGGTTCAGTCATAGACCCTCACTTAACATTGAAAGTTTCGGTCAACAACCGCGCGATTTTATTCTGGAAAATGAATTCATCCCCAGGGATCTTGTTGATGCGTATCAATCACTAACGGAGCAATTACTCACCGAGGCTCGCTTATGCTATGAGCGCGCTGGCTCGATTGAAATGATTAGAGCCCATGGAGACTGCCACCCTAGTAATATTCTATGGACCGATGAAGGCCCACATATAGTTGATTTTGACGACGCCCGAATGGCGCCAGCGGTGCAAGATTTATGGATGTTTTTGGCCGGCGACAGAAGTGACCGCTCAGCTGGATTAGACGCGGTATTAAACGGCTATACAGAGTTTTGTGAATTTGATGCGAGAGAACTGCACCTTATAGAAGCGCTGCGAACTCTGCGTTTGATTCACTACTATGGCTGGCTGGCGAAACGATGGGACGACCCCGCATTTAAAATAGCCTTTCCTTGGTTTAATACTCAACGATGCTGGGAAGACCACATATTAAGTTTGCGAGAACAAGCCGCAACGCTGCATGAAGAGCCCTTAGTCTGGATGGGCTAAGTCTGGATGGGCTAAGCCTGGATAAAATAATCTGGATGGACTAATTACTCTTACTCAAGTGTAGTGACGTTAAGGCTCGCAACCTCGCTGAAGCGGTAGGCTCGCCCCCATAAATCATATACCGCGCCAGAAGTAGGGTTCACAAAACCACTCACCCACGCAACATTGTTAGGCAGCTGCGGAGGCGCTTCTTTCGCGAAACTAATATTGATACCGGCAACATTGGTGTTCGCTACCAGCACACAAAGATTCGCATTTGGATCACAACCTCCCTCTGTAACAACTTGAGTAGTCACGCTGGAATACTGTCTGCGTTGTTGTTCACTAATTCGGGTTACCCAAACCCGTTGCCCTTTATGGGTTCTTAAAACGGTTTCACCAATATTTATATTTCCGAATTTTTTCTTCGGTTGTTTGTCATAAAGGCCGTTTACTCGGGTGCCGCTAAGTAACACGTAAACAAAAGCAACGAACAATATTAAAAACATGACTTTGATAATCCGCCACAAAGTCAACTTGCCTAATTCGTTCATAAAGGCTCGTTCATAAAACTGTGGTTACTGAAACTATGTCCATATAACTTAAGACGTGCTGCGCGTCGTTCTTCAAAAGTTGGTTAAATCGCTTTTACAGACAGCACCTCGATACTCCATTGCAAATCGGCGGCCGCTTTATCAACCAGTTTAAAGCTTAAGTTCTCTTGTAAGACTGTCGACTTTTGTGGTGCGATATCGACGCTAAGGCTGCGCTCGACACTCTCAAGCAACTCGCAATCTGTGCCGTTCACACACTGCTGGGCATTAATGGTCATATCAACTCGCTTTATCCGACCAACCTTTGCGGTATTTTCAATACAGATTTGTAAATCGTAGTTACTGCGATAACTGTGCACGGCTTGCACTCCACAACTGACTAACTGCGCAGCAGACACTAAATTAGAACGAGGTTTCTTGTTGAAACTCTCCCACCCCATACCAGCAACGCAAAGCATTACAGCCACCACTGAAATAATAATTTTTCGACGCTTTTCAAAACCAGATAAAAACAAAACCCAGATTAAGGATAGTGCGATCGCGATGATAATGAGTCGAATCATGTTAGTTTAATTGCTTATATTCGAATTGACTGTGAATTATATATTCGGCTTAGGGCTTCTTTATAGTTATTTGCTTAATTTATACTTTGCTTGACCAATACATAGTCTGGCATCATAGCACTGGCTTGAGAACCCTTATCGTATGTGAGAGCCTTCAGCGTAATAAGAGCCTTCAGCGTAGACAAGAGCCTTCAGCGTAGATTAAAAGGCTTAAGCTAATAAGAGCCGTCAGCGTACATGAACAATATGAAATCTCAATATGTATTATAAAAGGGCCCTTAGATACTTAACAACTATATAACATAATGCACCCGACCACCTCTCTCTGTTTACTATGAGCATTGCAAAACTCAATCATAAGTCGATACTAAAAGCACTGTTCAAAGATCAGTGGATAACGTCTGATGAAGCCAGGCGCATAGACGCTAATTTATCTCAACCGCAAACCAAGGTTGTACACCCCTTAGTTGGCGTGTCGCGTAATCTCCCTACGCATGCTCAAACGCAAAAAAAGATTAGCCTAGATGAACTCTCAGAATGGTTTGCCGAACAATGTGACATACCGTATTTCTATATTGACCCATTAAAAATAAATATCGCCTCAGTAACGGATGTTGTTGCTTCACAATATGCCAGACAAAATGGCATTTTAGCGGTCAAAAATGAACCCGACCGCGTGACCATCGCGGCCAAAAATCCATTGGATCTAGGCTGGAAGGACAAACTTTCAAGCTTACTAAGAAAAGATATTGAAATAGTATTCGCGAATCCCAGCGACGTTGACCGTTACATAAACGAATTTTATACGCTTGCTAAATCACTCAGTAAATCCAGCATCAATGATGACAAAGGCAACCTCACAATCCAGCAAAACCTTGAGCAACTGGTTGATCTTGGCCGCAGCGGTCAGCTAGATGCAGAAGATCATCATATTGTTCAAGTGGTTGATTGGCTGTTGCAATACGCCTTTGAACAACGCGCCAGCGATATACATTTAGAGCCACGCAAAGAAATGGGCAAGATTCGATTTAGAATCGATGGCGTGCTCCATCATGCCTATCAAGTTCCTCCCAATGTATTGCTCGCCGTTATTGGCCGCCTAAAAACTTTGAGTGGAATGGATATTGCAGAAAAACGTCGCCCGTTGGATGGCCGCCTAAAAACCCGCACCCCCGACAACAAAGAAATTGAATTGCGATTATCGACAATACCCACAGCGATGGGTGAGAAAATGGTGATGCGTATTTTTGATCCTGAAGTGCTGCAACGAAGTTTTGAAGAACTCGGCTTGTCGGACCGAGAACTCAATTTATGGCACGAACTAACGCGCAATACTAATGGCATTATTTTAGTCACTGGGCCGACGGGCTCAGGAAAAACAACTACCCTTTACTCAACGCTCAGGCAACTTGCCAGTAGCGAAGTAAACGTTTGTACTATTGAAGACCCGATTGAAATGATCGAACCGAGTTTTAATCAAATTCAGGTTCATCCTGCTATCGACTTGACCTTTTCGGCTGGCGTTAAAGCATTACTAAGACAAGATCCTGACATTATTATGGTTGGTGAGATTCGCGATTTAACCACCGCAGAAATGGCCATTCAAGCAGCGCTTACCGGCCATTTAGTATTGTCTACATTGCATACTAATGATTCACCCTCAGCCATCACACGGTTGCTGGAATTAGGCCTACCCGCCTACTTAATCAGTGCTTCAGTCCTCGGCATTATGGCGCAACGCTTGGTGAGAACCTTGTGCCCAAGTTGCAAAGAACCTTCCCAAATAGACGCCAAAGAATGGAATGACTTTAGTCTTAACTCTGACATCGAATTAGAAACACCGTGTAAGGCTGTTGGCTGCATAGAATGCCGACAAACCGGGTTTAGAGGGCGCTTAGGTTTATACGAAATGTTGGAAATGACCGACACTATGAAGGCAGTGATACAACCACAAAGCGAACTCAACGACCTACGTGCGCAATCAACTAAAGATGGATTAAAGACTCTACGTTATAGTGGTGCGAGGCAGGTGGCTAAGGGATTAACCACTATAGAAGAAGTGATTAGAGTCACACCAGCAGCGCATTAGATGAGCAACTAAATGCGGGATATTATTAGACCCAAACGCGAACCTAGTTTACGGCGTGAGAAAAAGCCTGAAACTAAACAAATCAGGCGACCCAAAAGGCGCTCTCCCTACCGACCCCATAGAAGAAAACCTTGGTTTTGGAAATGGGTTTTCCGAATTTTGTTTACCGTATGCTTTATATCCGCAGCCCCTATGATTGCGCTGCGTTATGTTGATCCACCCACCAGCAGCTTTATTGAGCTGAACAAACTGGCCAACAATCAAAATATCAAACATCAGTGGTTAGACATGCAGAATGTGTCACTGTATTTTCCAAACGCGGTTATCGCTTCTGAAGATCAGCAATTTCCTAATCACTTTGGATTTGATCTCAAACAAATTCAACTCGTTATTGAACAACTAAAAAGCAGTGAAGAGGGCTTTTCTCGCGGCGCAAGCACCATTACTCAACAGACCGTAAAAAATTTATTTCTGTGGCCCGAACGCAGTTTTTTTCGTAAAGCCTTAGAAGCATGGTTATCACTGTGGATGGAATTGATCGTGCCAAAAAAACGAATTCTTGAGTTGTATATTAACTTCGCTCAATTTGGCAAATCCGTATTTGGCATAGGCGCTGCCAGTCAACATTATTTTGGCATAAACGCCATCGATCTCACCCCACAACAATCCGCTTTGATCGCTGCAAGCCTACCCACACCATCGCGCTCAAACCCGGCTAAACCCAGTGAATATTTACAAACTCGAGCCGAGTTTATACTGGATCAAATGCCAAGAATAGGCGGCCGCCGTATGGTTCAAGAGCTGTAGATAATACAGCGGTGCTTTATAAAGATACGCCAATACTAATTACAAGGCGTTAATTGTCCACGTTTGATAAAGCCGTTACGTGTCGTCACAGTGGCAAGCCCCTAGTATTCTAGACATTTAATAGCGTTACAATTAACGCAGAAAATTTTGCAACCCTGTTATATTTTTCTGCCGGTAGACAGAAAATGAGCCCAGTCATTTCTAGCTCTCTTTTTACTTTCATTAACCGCTTTTTGAACGTCATAAGGTACCTTGATGTTACTCACGCTCCAATCTCGATCAATTTTCTCAGCGATCGAGTAAGAAGCTTTTTCGCTAAAGTTTTCCATAGAATGGGATACAGGTTCTATATCAGTGTAGGCTTGTAAGCCTACACTGCCTGGGTTTACAACGAGCTGCCCATTATCCAGACTTACTGTTCTAGGCAGATGGGTATGACCACAACATATAAGCTTTGATCTTTTCCCCCCCAATAATTTTATAATTTCTTGTTCATCGCGTAACATTGGGTAACCCTTTGTCACATCTTCTAATAGGTAAATTAAATCACTTTCAGGAGTGCCATGACAAAGGTAAACATCGTCACTCACATGCATATCAAATGGTAAACTCTTCATCCAATCTAATGGCGCAGTTCCTAAGTCATTTAAAATAAATTCCATTGTGGGATTGGAATCTATTTCTTTCTGAGTCGCCTCATATATCTGGCGATCTTGATTGCCAGATATTGTCAAAAACTCATTCTCCTTTAAAAGATCGTATGTATCTCTCGGAGCAATAGGCCCATATAGGATATCTCCGAGATTGACTTTAAAATCAACTCCTCGCCTACGAATGTCTTTCAGCACAGCCTCTAATGCAAAAACATTGCTATGGATGTCTGACAAAATTGCAAACTTCATTATTGCCTCAAATAAATATAACGCCCAGCAAACGGGCGCGTTGAAAACGCGTCCGAGGCGAAGCCGTTTTGCTTCTTGTTA
>CAZJWW010000004.1:582-43238 GCA_964549895.1 uncultured Gammaproteobacteria bacterium | reverse complement strand
TATAGACAAATTCTAGCCTTATTTGTCTATAGAAAATTGTTGAACTGTGGACTAATTAGTTTTCTTAAAAAATAACGCTATTCAAGTCCCCAGCTAGCTTTTTACGATGTCCATATAAAATTAGTGATTGATATCGTTACCACCATTCCTCGAAATACATTTTAGGTCGAGACTGCCATTGACTGGTCTGCGCGCGGATTTTAGCTATCTTTTGTTCATAGCTATTTGCTAATGCATCGGCTTTCTCAGTGGCATCCACCAGTCGACCTAGGGTGCGTATCATGCGTAAAATGCCCTCTACAGTGCGGTGATTTAGCACATATACGTCAATGCCGTGCTTAATAAGATCCGCGGCTATGTCGGCCTGTAGGTCTGAAAATCCCAACACTAAGTCGGGCTCTAAATCCAATATCTTATCTATCTTGGCGCTGGTAAAAGCAGACACCTTTGGCTTTTCTTTGCGAGCTTGTGGTGGGCGAACGGTAAAGCCGCTGATACCCACGATACGGCCTTGTTCACCGAGCAAATACAGCGTTTCGGTAGTTTCTTCGGTTAAGCAAATTATTCTTTGAGGCCAGTTCATCAAAAGTTAGGGCTTGGGGGTTGTGGTGACGGAATGCCTAGATTGACATTCGAGTCCATTAACAGCTGGCAGCTTAAGTCAGTCCGCTATGGTAAACAAGTTAAAACGTGAGTCGCTTTACCAGTGTATCTCGGCCACATACCTATCTTTATCTGCGGTGTATCTAAAATTTGCCGCGATCTTTTGAGCTCTCATATGAATATTAGTAAGGCCAGCACCAGCTGATTCCGAATTATGCGGGTTACCCGCGGCAACCCTATTTACAAAGCTGAGCTTGAGTTTAGGGTCCTTACTTAAGCTAATCGTTATACCGTCATCTGTTCCGTGTTTTAAGGCATTGCCCAGCAACTCATCTAAGATTCTTAAGAACTCCATTGCTTGTTGTGTGTTCCACTGCGGAGGATCGCTGATGAATTCAACTGACCAATTTACCGTATAACCCGCTTGTTCTAAACGGCTTAGCCTTTGCTCTCTGAAGGTAGCGAGCAACGTGACTATGTCTCTATCTTCAACTCTCAACGGCGTTGTCATAAACCTTAGTTCATCGAGCGTTTCTTGAGCTAAAACTTGCGTTTTTTGTTCACCGCTTGAAAGCCGAATCAGTGAAATTAGCCGAGAACCCAGAGAGTCATGCAAGTCTCTCATGACATTATCTCGCTCGTTAAGTGCCGCATTCTTTTCTATCGCGTCTCGTTCTCGTTTTAAACTCGCTCGTAAATTTTGCTTCTGTGTAGATAACTCGCTTTCAAGAACATTGGAAAAGTTTTTTTCTAATTTTAATAGCCGAAAATATTTTGAAAAAATATGAAACCAAATGCCAAGAATTAGCATTGCCGCAGAATAATTCAAGTAAAAAATGACCGAGCTATCGATTATGTTCATCATTAGTGCTACATCATTAATACCGGTTACCAGAATTGCGATAGAAAGTGCCAGAAACATATCCCCAACCTCAAATAGTGATGTGGATTGCAGTTTCACAATAAATTTGTAAGCGGTTAAAAATCCAATCGCCAACACATATGGCATCAATATAAACTGGCCAACCAGCATAAATTTATCGAACGGCAATAAAATTAGAACTGGGTACCATATGAGCGCCATAAATTTGATTATTTTGTCGATACGGGCAAACTTGGCATCGAGAAATACACTGACAAACAAGGTGCCAAATGTGGCGAAAGTTAGCACCGCACAAAGTACCATTTTCATCCAAATGTAGATGGGGAAAATAGGGTCTGACCATATAAAATTAAATATGTGCACCACCCATGCGATGGATAACAAAGAGAAATATAAAAATTCCACAGCGTCTCTTTCGACCAAGTAAAGAAATATCGATATCCCTGAAAAGATAAGGATAATCACTGAAATAATTTGCAGAAGCATAAAACGCACCAGAGATAGTCGATGCTCGATAGCTTGGAGTTTCGTCGGATCTCCAATAACAATCTTATCCAGAAAACCTTGCCCTAAGGGTTCAGAACGTAATTCAATGCGAACCTTATTCATTCCCTTTTCAAGGATTTCGGCAGGAATCTCAATATAAAAAGGAATTATTGAATTTCGACGACCTTTGCTTCTTGCAAATTCAATTTCATTAACTCGAAATGTGATATGAAACCGATAGGAAGGCACCAAAACCCCAGTCACTTCTTGCGTATCGAGCATATCGAATTCAAATTCATAGGCTCCACAGTCAAGCTCTGATCTGGAATCTGAACGCCAATTATCAGGCAATGTTCTAGTCTCTGTGGAGTGGTTCGAACATCCAGGATAAAAATCGGTACTTTCAATCACCAGACTGCCCGCTGGTGGCACGAAATCGCGCGTCATAATCGCAAGACATATTACGATGGCTAAAGTAGATATAAATAAAACTTTAGCTGCTCGAAGGTTCATGACCGAGATAGGTTTAGCCGTCCTTATCAATTATGCCCAAGCGCAGTGCTTCGTATACGGCTTCGCCTCGTGAATGAACCTGAAGTTTTCTATATATGTTTTTTATATGATTTGGAATGGTGTTTGGCGAAATGTTTAAATGCTGCGCAGCTTCTTTATACGAATAACCGCGAGCAATAACATTTAATACGCTTGTCTCCTTGGTAGTCAGCTGTGGCAGGTCAATTTCTAAAGTCGCTTTTTCGTTTGCATCACTTTCTTGTGGAACACTTTTTAATATGTGTTTTGCCATAAAAGCACTGATTGGTGCACCACCATTCATGATGTCATCCAGTGCACTGCAGAGTCGCCTCTCATCCATGTCTTTTAACAAATATCCGTCGGCACCGACTGAAATAGCGTTCAGCAAGGTTTTTTCATCACCCAAAACAGAAATAACCAAAGAATGCATTTGCGGCCGATTATCTTTACACCACTTAATCAGGTCTAAACCGCTGCCATCTGGTAGACAAATATCGGTAACTAGGCAATCAATATCATTATCTTGTAAAAAACACATCGCGTTGTGATGTGTGGTTGCCGTACCCATAAACTCAATTGTCTTCGAAGCTCTCATTAGCGAAGCTAGATGCCGATTAGTATCGATATCGTCTTCAACTAAAAATATGCGCGCTTGGGTCATACTTTTTTGTGTATAGGTTGTTTACGTTTTGGCTATGTATTTTGCTTATAAAATAATAATCATACTATAGGCCACGCCTATTTAATGATTATTCTCGTTTCAGCTGTAAGTTGAGTCTCTATAGTAAAAATACTATTTAAGTTAAACACTGCCATAAATATGGTGTTTTGTATTTAACGGAATAAAAATTCACCATACCTATGGCATTTCCTTAGGTTTTCTTTGGTACTAGTATTCCTCGCTATCCAGCGCTATCGAAAAACGATAGCTGCACAAATAGATAATGAGGTAAAGGAATGAAAACCCTATTTTTACTCGCAGTTACTCTGATGTTACTTTCGTTGAATGCATATTCTCAAATTGAATGTGGTGCCGGACAGTTTAATGGCTGCGGTAGTTTCAATTTCCAAGGTGTGCAAAGAACAATTTGTGGTTGCTTTGGACAAATCAGCACGCCCGATGATGGTTCTATAACACTAAAAAGTTGCAGTAAGGAATGCGCATACGATGGCAGGCGAACTGAAGATGGTTGTCGCTGCCTCAGAGGACCCGTAGAGATACCCGGCCTGTTATCACCGCAACTCCCAACCAATGAGCTTCCTGCCTTGGCTGATCTGAAACTGAAAGACCCCAATCTATATCAAATTTATATTGATACACAGTTGGGTGGAGACAATATTCGAGCTCCAATGCCTATCAAAGAGTTTCGGGAGGCATTTAAATAGCGGAGATAACCGACTAAGTGTAGAGAATACATCTCGGTAATTTATCAACAAGTCGAATTTGAAACATTAGCAAAAAAAGGATAATTCATGCCAAACATAACGAAAAATTTGCGCCTATACAGAGGAAAAGCACTCACAGGGAATGTTCAGAAATTATTATTAAACAAGCGCGTTTTATCGGCCATACAAAAACCAAAAAATCCCACTGACCTCAGGAGCTGTCGAAAAAAAGTGGATACTATTCTCGACTCTCGGAGAAAAAAGATTATCAGAAAACGGAAACCTAGTATCAAAAAGACGCTAAAGAGAATCGAGCAACGAAAATCAAGGATTAAACTCCGCTTAGAACAACAGATGAATGCAAGTCATCGGAGAACTCCAAACGAAGTCATTAATGAGTTTATCGTCTTGCTAAGCGTAGCTTCCTTAAGAAGTAATAAGAGAAAGGTCATCGCACCTGCCAGATTAATAGTGCGATCAAGTAGGCTTGACGAAAAAGCGTGCAAGAAAAAAGTGGCAAGTGTATTCGGTGATGGAACGTTTAAAAGTCTCAAAAATTTGAAAATTTCTGTCGAAGAAATACCACTCAAAAAATCTAAATTGAAATCCTTCAGTATTTGTTTCCCTATCGAACATTATTCAGTTCGCAGTGAAATACTAAATTTGGTATGGGCTCTTCGGCGCATAACTCAACCTTTTGAAAGTGTTACCGTAAGTGGTTTGAGTGGTGAATTTCTTAACGTTGATACATCTTCAGCATTGCGAGCTGAACGTTCTTTTTCGTGGCATCTGGATATGACACGAGTGACTCGGGCTCATGAATTGGATCCGCAAACTAATGGTAAGAGGCTAGGCGAAGATATTGTCATCGCACACCCTGACTCAGGTTGGGCATCACATAGTCAATATAATGAAAATAATATAGATAAAGATCGATCGCATAATGTACTTAGTGGTCAGACGGGACCGGGTACAGCTACTCACTCAATTTTGAATAGCGGTGCAGATGCTGTCAACATTACGCATGGAACTGGCACTGGTTCCATCATATTAGGAGGTCGCTCGAATGATAATAAAGAACTTTCTAGCACACGCACAGAAGCCTCTTTGGAGTTTTCTAAAACTCCAGGCCCTAGAGGACTGGAGCGTCGTTGGTACATAGGTGACCGCGATATTATTGATGATTCCGGTCATCTCCCCGGCGTGGCACCGAAAGCAACTGTACTTCCTATAAAATTTATAAGTGATGAGCAGGGTGGAACCGGCGTATTCCGTCTATTCGATGAAGATTTAATAAAAGCGATAAGGTATGCAATTAATGAGCAAGTTCATGTGATTTCATTAAGTGTGGGTGGTTTATTGCATGATGAAACACGTCAGATACTTGATGAGGCTGTTTTAGATCACAACATCATTGTAGTGGCTGCTGCGGGTCAAACTTTCGTCGGTAATTTCGTCGATAAACTTGGAGGAACTTTGTCTGCGTTATCAGGTGATAGGGCCGTAAATGACTCGGTGGTTCTTCCTGCTGCCTATCAGAATGTTATCGCTGTCGCCGGCTGTCCGCCCGATGGTGCCCCTTGGCGTGAAAGTCATGCTGGTCCAAACGTTGATATTACTGCTCCTGCCGATGCTATTTGGAATGCCGGTTTCGCGGTAGATAGGGATCGACCCAATAGTGTGCGCCAAGAACACCTTGAAGCTGGAGCTGGCACATCTTTTGCGGCTTCGTTTATGGCTGGTGTAGCGGCTCTCTGGCTTTCGCATTGGGGACGAGACTATCTTATTAGACGTTATGGACGAACCGGAGTGCCTTTAGCTTGGGTTTTCCACCACCAATTGCAACGAACTGCAAACGCCGCCCATGTAAACAATTGGGATGTTGAACGATATGGCCCTGGGGTGGTTAACGTAGAGGCTTTACTAAATGAACCGCTGCCTGCTCCGAATAGCGTTGAACCACCGCCGGCACAGGTCTTTGGGCTAATTGCAGGGGTAAGTGCAGTAGGGGAGCAAGTTTTAGGATTTCTAGACTGCGCCACGGATAAAGGTGTCGCATTTGCAGAAGCAGCGCAACTGCTGTTAGCAGAGCTTCAAAGAGAAGCACTCAATACTATTGCTGATTTAGCTGCAGAAACTCGTGCCGCTATTATCGGTGCAACAGGTGCTACGTTAAAAAAGCTTCAAGATATCAGTAAAGAGTTAGAAGCCGGTCTGGTCGATTTAGTGGATGACGCGGAAGAGTTTATTGAAGATCGTGTCGATGATCTTGAGGAGGGCTGGGAGCAAGTGGAGGAGATAGCTGAAGATATTCAAGATGATGTCGGTGAAGCTGCGGAAGATTTTATCGACTGGTTATTTAGGCGTTAGAAAGTATTTTTGTGCTTGTGTACCTCTAATTTTAGGTGAGCAGACTCGAGACCGGTAAAATTTACTAATGCACAGCCGTGAATGGGGCACTAAATCTGAAAGTTTTTCTTTCTGTTTGAATTTTGGGTTTATATATCACCGTTGTCAAAATAAGAGAAAGAGCCTTTGCTATACGATCCCCTAGGCGCGACGTTTCTTAGCAAAGAGCTCAGACGGCTAAAAGAACACCATATTTATGGCATATCTTAATCTTAGTTTTGATACTACTCTTCGCTTGATATCTACGCGGAAGTCAAAAAAATGACATCAGGAATATCTAATAAAGTAGATAAGTTTCAAATAGCGAAGGAGTCTGACAACAAAATTAAACTTAACGGGGTACACAAACATGCCACCACTTAATACATGGTCTAAAACAGGGATTGCCGTTGCGGTGGTTAATGCCTTGGCCACATCCTGCGCAAACGCGGCTACAATTACCGTTGGTAATACGGGTGATGGGGCGGTCGTTGGTCCATGCACTTTAAGAGATGCTATTACAACCCACAATACTTCAACAAATACTGGTAACTGTATTGCCGTTGGTGCGTTCGGAGATAATCAAATAGAATTTAACTTACCAAATCCCAGCACAATAACTTTGGTTTCGAGTCCACTTGAAATAACAGAAGGAGCTCTAGAAATCATCGGGCCCGGGCAAGATGCCGTATCCATCGATGCCTCAAATGTGGCTAGGGCGATTAATATTGACAGTCTCTCATCCGTGAATTTAGAAGGCCTAACTTTTGATGGTGGCGGAATCTCAATAACGAATTCAAATATAATTAGCTTACGAAATTCAACTATTAGTAATAGCACGACTACGGGTTATGGAGGTGGACTATTTATAAATGGCTCAGATAATATCACCATTCAGAGCTGTCAAATTACGAATAATGCCGCGTATGCGGGCGGTGGAATAGCTATATTAAACTCCTACGGAGTAAAAGTAAGATCTTCAACGATAACCGGCAATGTTACTACGGGCAATGGAGCGGAAATTGGTGGTGGCGGAATCGATTTTCGTCGATTAGGCGACGCACTCCGTAGCTCCGAAGATAGGTTGTATATCTTCAATTCTACGATTGCTAATAATACAACATCGAATGACGGAGGTGGTATCAACGCCATTACTGACCGCAGTACCACGTTTGTAAATATTGATATTCTTAGTTCTGTTATATCTAACAACATGGCAGGCAGTGACGGAGGCGGCCTTCGACTATCTAGCTATCGACTATCTAACTACTTCGGTAGCGTTGGCAGTCGTCTTAATATCGTAGAGACAACCGTATCCGGAAATACGGCCGTGAATAAAGGCGGAGGAATTTACCAGTACAGGCCAAGATTAGAAAGTATTAGACAGTCAACAATATCGAAAAATAGCGCAGCAAGAGGGGGAGGTATATTTACAGTATTTGGTGATTGGACTCTCAGCAATAGTACGCTCTCGGCGAATTCGGCCTCTCTAAGCGGAAGTGCGATTGCAATTGTTGCAAGTGATAGAGCCACCGTCAATCAAACCACTATTGTCGACCATGTTGGTTCTGCAGCGATCTCAGGCTTCACTACTACAAACATACAGGCGAACAATGTGTTGAGTAACAATGAATTTGGTAATTGTAGTGACGAAACCCCGCAAGTCGGCACATTTAATTGGCTGGATGACACCTCATGTGGCACACCTAATTTGGGTGACCCAGATTTAGGAGAATTGACCGATAACGGAGGGCTAACTGAAACGCACGCGCCTATATCTGGTTCTGGCTTGATAGGCGCTGGCCTAGTCAGCGCCTGTAACTCTGCCCCTATAAACGGCATTGATCAACGTGGCGAACCACGTGGAACGACGAGTTGCTTTATTGGTTCGGTGGAGGGTGTTGTTGATCCGCCTGAACCAAGCTCGTTTTTTGTGATACCTCTACCCGACGGCAAGGCGGTGGTCGTTGAACTTTAAAGAAAACTGAGGAATCCTGTAATAGACTATGGCCCTCGCATCACCTCGTGGATGTCAGATAACCAGCTACTAAGGTTAATGTGGACACCCGCGATCGATTATTTCTACAGCATATTAGAATAATAGCGCCTATGTATTCCGAGCAGACTATTTAATGAGATCACGCGTTTTTCAGTATTTCTGTTTTGTATTACAAACAAATTAAGGTAACGCTGCCATTCTGTCCCACTATCGGAACGCATAATGGCTCATTGTTTGTGGTGCTTTCTATCAAGGTCAAATTGATGCCCGTACTATTGCCGCTTAATAGGTCCGAGTCAGCTTGAATGAGCGTCGTATTATCTGGCGCGCTATCCGCATCGTAAAAATTTGCTCCGCGCGCGTAATCACGACAGGCAACGGGTGTAGCGTTTTCGTCACAGTTGACAGCCAGCAGCCACTCAGAGCCAGGAATGTTGGGTATAGGAATGCTATAGGGTATAAACGAGCTGTTTTGAGGTATCGTCAAATCTATAGTTTCACTAATAAGCCCACCAACTCCACCTGTAAATTCTTGAGCGGAAACAGCTAAAGCAATCCCTCCTGAAGGAGCAATATTGGGATCTGGCAACATGATAATACCCGAGATGGAACTGAGACCGACCGGTGTAAAGTCGATATTGGTATGTACTGTATTGCCAGCGAGTAAGTCTGCAGCATCGGAATCGGCGCTACTATTTGTACCAGGAGTGTCGGTGTCATAAAAGGAATTACTGCTGTAATCAGCGCATCCATCTGGCGTGACGGAAGAATTACAAAAGGTTCCAAGCTGCCAATTTGCAGCTGCTGAAGGTGGCACTATTAAGGAATATGTTTGAGAAAGTGATCCGCTCGGGATAATGATGGTACTGAAAGAATCATCGTTGCCACCAGTTTGATCACGTGCTCTTACTAGGAAACTAACATCGTTATTGATATTTGTACCTGGGAGACGTGAGATGGCTCCAGAGATGCTGGCACCGGTCAACAGAGTCATATCAATGTTCGAGCGAGAGGCGTCACCTGCGAGACCTTCTGCATTAGCGATGTTCGCTGTTGTATTTCCAGGTGCGGACGATTGAAAAAAGGCTGAAGGTAAAAAGTTATTTTCACACACCCCACTTGTGTTTTGTCTGGTATCGCAACGGTAGTTTACCCGATAAGTTAGGTTTGCATCATCGGGGACAGTGACAGCGAAATCAAAAGATGACTGCCCCTCAAGAATTTCAAAGGAAAGTACGTTGGAGACAGAAAAATCGATGCTTTGAAAAAACATTTGTACATCAATACCACCCGCCGGTGCATTGCCGATTGGCGAGGTTAATGAACCAGACAATGTTATTCCGTCGAGCAATGAGAAATTTACGTTGCTACTCCCCTGAGATACCGTTGTTGCCTCGCCTTCTCTATGAGTGATGTTATTTGGCGCACCGGATGAGTAAAATGCAAGTCGTACGTAGTCGCGACAAGCTATAAAATTTTCGAAACACAAATATCGAATCCGCCAGGTTGCTGATGGGTCATCAGGGATCGCGTTAAGTGAATAAGCTACACTGTTTTGCCCCTCGGCAATGAAAAAGTTTTGGCCAACGAAAGACTGTGCTCCGCTGGTATCGCGGGCACTAACCGTCATTAGAATGCCGCCAGCTGGTGCTACGGCTCCTCCAGGTAATGATATAACACCACTAATTGGCGCAGCCAAAGAAATCGTGGGTAGCGCCATCAAGCAAACGATAAAAGGGGGCCAGAATTTAAGTATTTTAATAAACAAAACTTTCTCCTATAGTGAGACAGTGCCTGAAAACATCACAAACCAAAAACAACGCTTTTGCCATTGGGCAAGGGCACAACAAAGAGTGTGGGGTTGGGTTCTGGCTCGAGTTCGCCTTCAAATGCACCAATATCACAGGTACCGCCTAGTGGGCGAGGTTCGCCGCGTTGGTCCATAAGATTAACTTGCACGGTGGCACAAATATTGTTATCGCCAGCATCAACTGCCGGACTGCCCTGCACCAAGGCGTGCGTTAGGGTTGGCCCGCCATTATCCGCCAGTGGCGCGAGGATATTGGAGATCGCTGTTGGGGTATTGCCATCGCTTGTGGCAAGAATATTATTTGAACTGGGCGTAACGCCTTGAAATGCCTCGCTGGTCAGGCGACTATTGTCACCTAGTAAATTATTGCCATTAAATATTCCAACTGATGAAAGCAGAGCAAGCTCACTAATAGTGTTTGATCTATTGCCCGATACGATGCTATTGCTTAGAGTCACAGTGCTGTTATTACTAGCAAATATGCCCCCGCCACGCGCGGTGGTAGTTCCAAGAACATTTTGCGTGATAGTGCTGTTATAAAGACCCACCATACTATCTAAAGCGTTAATCGCGCCGCCACTGAGTCTTGCGGTATTCTCTGAAATAGTGGTATTGGAAATAAAAGCTGTTATTCCAGTAGATATTAGTCCACCACCATTATCGGCGAAGTTAGCTGAAATCGTACTATTGCGAAGACTCAGGTTGCTGCCCGAATTCGCAGATAAACCACCGCCGAAATCACTTGCCGAGTTTTCCGAAATTGTACTTTTGTCAATCGTTAATTGGGATGAATCAGCACGAATCCCGCCGCCGGCAAAATCAGATGTGTTCTCAGAGATCACAGTGTTGTTGATATTCAATGTGCTGTCCAAAGCAATAATTCCGCCGCCAGAAGCCGAAGCTGAATTTCTGGAGATAACGCTATTATCGACACTCAATGTGCTATTACTTAAATGAACTCCAGCGCCACTGACGATCGCTGCAGAGTTTGCGAAGTTTTCTGAAATAACACTATTGTTAATAACTACATAGCTATCCCGTGCGGAAATTCCACCACCCGTACGAGCTGAGTTTCCGAAAATATGACTATCGTTGATTATTAATACGGCTCCATTAACTGCAATTATTGCCCCACCAAAATCGGTACTAGAACCACCAGTGAGTGTTAGCTCTTCAATTGAAACGTCAGCGACATTAACATTCAATAGCCGGCTTGTATTGTTACCGGTGATGGTAACGGGGCTACCATTAGGATTGATTGATACATCACTATCAATAAGAACCTCGCCTTCGGACAACGTAATCGCGTTTACCTCAAACTTGAGTGAGTCATTAACACCAAAACCACCATCGGCTAGATCGGCGTCGCAGCCATTGTTTAAATTATTGCCTTGATTAATTGTGTCTATCGCTTCTCTAAAGGAGCAGCCGACCGTTGTATCAGCACCATTATTGACCGTGATTGTAGCAGCAGAACTTACATTGAAGGCCAATGCCTGCGCCACGGCAAGAGCTATGCCGGTTTTATTAAGTGAGCTTAGATTGTTCATATTAATCTCTCAATATTTAGTTAAACCGCATTAACGTCGTGCTGGTATTTGCAGTGTGTTTTTATCATTGGGCAAGGGCACTACAAAAAATGTGGTTTCGGGGACGTGCTCAGCGTTTGTCCTAAATATGACTACGACGTTCAATATTCATTGATATTATCCTCATTGCAGACTAAGTCCTTTAGATCACTATGCGCTGCCAGCGCAATCGAGTCACTTTAACAGCTGGTTACAATTAACAACAAGTGGCCATATGGCCATCTAATTTCTAGATTTATCAGGAATTTTGTGACCTAGAAAAGAGTATTTTTGCAACACAAATACGGGCCGCTATCACTAGTTTGGAACTCACGTAAATGTAGAGACCTGTATATTTATGGCTAGTAAATTGGGCTGGACTCTAGGCTTTACTAATGATTAATGAGCTGCGAAGGGAGTTAAAAGTGCGTTAAAAATTGCTTAACTGAACTGTAGAAAATACAGAACCGGTGTCGTTTCATTGGGCTTCTCAGAAAGATGGGTATCTATTTGCCATCGATCATCTAATGAACTAAGCCAGTTTTGTATTGCTGCCGTTTCCGCTGCGCCATTGGGGTGACCGGGGTAACAAAGTAGCGACATAATGCCGCCATCAGTTATCAATGTCGCGGCTGCATGCAAGGCTTTAATGCTATTAGTGGCGGTTGTTGTTATGTTTTTATCAGCGCTTGGTAGATAACCGAAATTAAAGACAAAACAATCGACCGCATTATTGATATGCGTGTTTAAGTGTTCGTGGCCTTGATTAATCAAAGTCACATTTGTTAGTTCGAATTTTTCTAGACGGTGTTTTGTTGAAGCTATAGCTTTTGCTTGAATATCAAAACCTATTACTTGCGTATACCCAAGTTTGGCTAAAAATTCGGTGTCGTGGCCATTGCCACAAGTGGCGTCCACCGCTAGATTTTTTGGGTGTTGTTCCGCATGTCCATTAATTAGTTGGTGCGCGAGTTCAGTTAAAGACATTTGCTTAGAGATGCTCACTTAGTTCTTTGGGAAGGGGGGTGCCGAGGGTGAGGTGGTCAACCAACAGTTTGGCATAGTAAGGAATTAGTAAGCAGCCTTTGCTGCCAAAACCGTTAAAACACAGGGCGTGTTCAAGTTGCTTAAGTACGCCGATAAAGGGTTTACGATATTTGGTAGTCGGGCGAATGCCCACTTGGTGTTTTGTCAGTTTGGCAGTGAAGCCAGTGGCCTCTGTTAATCCTTCCAACAGTTGGTTCTTTACTAATGGGTCGGGCGCTAAATTGGTGTCGTTCCACGCGTAGTTTGAACCGAGTTTACAGCTGCCATCTAGAGCATCAGGAAGCAACCAATTCCCCCAATTTAATAATTCTTTTGGTTGCTCAGCGGCTTTTATAGTTAGCACTTCACCTTTGGATAACTTGAACGGCAAATACTGCAGCCAAGGGTTGTTGATCGCTTGAAAGCCTTCGCAAAAGATAAGTTTAGAAGCAGTGTGTTTGCCATATATCACGCCATTGTTCGAAAACTGAAATTTTGCGTAATCAACCTTAGTTGACTCATAACTTTCATGCTCCATTAGCCAAGTTTTGATAGCTTGCAATAGCGTTGCCGTATTCACCACTGCGGTTTTCGCAATGCGTGTTGCGCCAAATGTTGCTTTTGGAAAGTAGGGCGTATCTTCAAGATTGCCGATTAAATTTTTATAGGTATGTTGATCTTGGCGTTTATGAAAATATTCTAATTGACCTTGGTTTTTTATCAGGCGCAGTTGGTCTATCGTTCGCCATAGATCTACCCCTAGCACTTGTTCGAGATCGGCGTAGTATTTTTCAGCGTTTGGGTAAAATTCCGCAAAGCCATCGGTAATGTTTAAGCGGTGCCCGGTGATCGGATTGATAATGCCAGCGGCTACCGCCGATGAACTTGCTTCATGGTCGTTATCAAGCACTAGTACCGAGTTACCGGCGTTTATTAGTTGATGCGCAAGTATGCTGCCAGCCAAGCCTTGACCAACAATAAGATAGTTAAATTTGCGGAGGGACATTTTGTAGGGGGTTTGCAGGTGCTTTGTAGGTACTTTGTTAGGTACTAAGAACCAGAGAATTATTTGCTATGCTTCTACCGCAACGTGAATGAGGGTTATGGTAGTCTATCACCTCCCAACTAAAATACGCTTGTATGTTGAACAAATACGAATCTCATAATGTCCAATAGTTTGCTTACAGAACGGCGTTTTCTGCCGTATTTTTGCACCCAATTTTTAGGCGCATTTAACGATAATATCTATCGTAGTGCCTTCACTATATTGGTCACTTATGTATTGATAGTGAATCAGCAAGGTATCATTCTTAACATTGCGCTAATCGCGTTTATGTTGCCGTATTTTTTGTTTGGAGCCATCGCCGGACAGTTTGCTGACAAGTACGATAAGTCGTGGTTAATTCGCAAAATCAAAATTGCCGAGATTGTAATTATGTTGGCGGGCTGTATCGCTTTGTATTTACAGTCAGTGCCGCTGATGCTGGGTATTTTGTTTGCCTTAGGTACGCAGTCGGCTTTTTTTGGGCCGATAAAATACAGTATCTTGCCGCAACACTTAGCTGAGAATGAAATTCTACGCGGTAATGCCTATGTCGAAGCAGGTACTTTTATTGCGATTCTTTTAGGGACTATTTTAGGTGGATTCCTAGCGCGTGATATTGACCATCAATCGTTGTTAATGATCAGTATTGTAGGATTTGCCGTGATCGGTTGGTGGCTAAGTCGCTCTATACCTTCCGCCCCACCTGCCGCACCAGACTTAAAGTTGTCTTTTAATATTTGGACCAGCACGATTGAAATTGTCAAAATGGTGCGCGCTAATGGCCCAGTGTTTCTAGCCATTCTTGGTATATCCTGGTTTTGGTTTGTTGGTTCTATTCTACTGACCCAATTCCCCGCGTTTGCGGAAAGTGTGTTGCGCGGTGATGCCACCGTAGCGGTTTGTCTACTCGCGACGTTCTCAATTGGCATTGGTCTTGGTTCATGGTTTTGCTCATTTATTTCGGGTGATCGGGTTGAATTGGGTGTGCTGCCCTTTGGTGCACTCGGCATTAGTTTCTTTATTTGGCAACTCAGTCAAAGCGTGGTGCCAGCTGCTGCTGAACTTCGTACTATTGCAGAAGTCTTACAAATACCCGGTATTGGTTGGATCATTTTCAATATGATCATGGTGGCATTTAACTCTGGTTTATTTATTGTTCCGCTGTATACATTCATGCAGGTAGAAAGCGATCCAGAGGAATGTTCTCGAACCGTTGCTGTGAATAACATCATTAACTCGATATTTATGGTGGCGGCGGGGATTGCGGCCGCCCTGATGTTGTATTTTGGCTTGCCAGTTTTACAAATTTTCTTAGTAACGGCAGCGGTAAATTTGATTGTCGCGCTGTACATCATTTATATATTGCCCAATTATTTTTTGCGCTTGGTGAGTTGGTTATTGGTGCACAGCGTATATCGTATAAAGACCAAGAATATGGAACGTATTCCGGCGGATGGTCCCGCTTTAATTGTTTGCAACCATGCCGGTTTTGTAGACCCCGCAATTTTGCTGCCGGCTATTCCACGGCCCGCTCGGTTTGTCATGTTCGGCGATTTTTATAATTGGCCTATCGTTAAGTATATTTTCAAAGGTTTAAAGTCTATTCCGATTATGCCAAAACGGCTGGACCCCAAACTATTCACCCAAGCCTTCGATACAATTGAACAAGAGCTTGAAGCCGGTAAGTTAGTGGTTGTATTCCCTGAGGGAGGCATTACTTTGGATGGGGAGGTGCGAAGATTTCAGCCTGGTATCGAACAAATTATTAAACGCACTCCGGTGCCTGTCATTCCAGTAGCGATACACGGAGTGTGGGGAACCTGGAGTTCACGGCACAAAGGTTCAGCATTTACAGGTATTCCTAAGGCGTTTATGAAACAGATAACCGTATCTTGTGGAGACCCAGTGCCGCCCGAGGAAATGGACCGAGTCATGATCCGCGAGAAAGTGCTGGCGTTGCTTGCGGATGAAGCTAACCATAAAACTAACGATGAAATTGTTGATGGTGGCATCGAACAAAAACGGGCGATCGATGACTAAACAGAAAAAACGGTGCGCCTGGTGCGAGTCCAGTGATCTATATCGAGACTACCATGATCTAGAATGGGGCATTCCCGTACGTGACAATAGAACCCTATTTGAAATGCTCAATCTAGAAGGCGCGCAAGCGGGCTTGAGTTGGATTACCGTGTTAAAAAAACGAGATCACTATCGCAAGGTGTTTGACGGATTTAATCCAAAAAAAATCGCCAAATACGATCAAGCTAAACGCGAAGCCTTGCTTAGCGACCCAGGGATTATTCGCAATAAACTCAAGGTAAATGCCTTTATTGTTAATGCACAATTATATTTGCAGCATCAGCAGCGCGCGAAGCAGAATCTAGAACCGGATTTTTCCGAATACCTTTGGTCTTTTGTTGACGGAAAGCCGATCATCAATCAGCCTAAGTCCTTGCAAGATGTACCGGCAAACAGCAAAGAATCCGACGCTATGAGCAAAGCACTAAAAAAACAAGGCTATAAATTTGTGGGTAGCACCATATGTTATGCCTTTATGCAAGCGGCAGGAATGGTTAACGATCACACTAGAGATTGTTTTCGCTACGGCAAATAAATAAGAGACACCTACTTAATGACAGAATACAAACGAGCCGTGTGGATGGTGGTGTTCGCCGGTATTTTTTTGAGCACGCTAGGCTTGGGAACTCGCTTAATGGATTCCGCGAGTGGCTTGCAAATCGTGCTTTATCGCTCTATTAGTTTGTCAGTAGTAGCAACTCTGTGGATGTTCTACAAAAGCCGTATTGGATTTGTTGCCGAGTTTAAACAAGCGGGACGGATCGGCGTGGTCTCGGCATTATGCTTTTCGGGGGCTTCTATATTTTTGGTGCTCGCGGTAGTCACTACCACGGTGGCAAACGCTATGTTTATTATTTCATTGGCGCCATTGTGTGGCGGTTTATTTGCCTGGTTGCTTCTCAAAGAGCGAGTACAAAATAAAACTTGGATTGCATTTGGTATCGCCTTATTAGGTGTGTTAGTTATTATTGATGGGGCTATTTCCACTACCGGCACGCTGGGTATTATTTATGCTTTTCTAGCATTGATCTGTTATGGGCTATTTTCCGTATCACTGCGTTGGGGTAAGGGTCAAGATATGCTGCCCGCGGTTTGCCTATCATCCTATATGCTGCTTATTGGTTTGGGCTTCGGTTTAGAAGATTTATGGATATCCAACAAAGACTTGATTATCTGTCTATTGCTCGGTGTATTTCAGCTCGGTCTAGGGGTGTTATTGCTGATAAAAGGTTCTAAACATGTGCCAGCCGGTCAGCTGTTGTTACTTGCTATGCTGGAAGTGGTATTAAACCCGATTTGGGTCTGGCTCGGTGTTGGTGAAGTACCGTCAACAACTACCCTGATTGGTGGATTTATTATATTTACAGGGGTCTGTTTTGATGCCCTTTTTACCAAGAGAGTAGCGACCGCTTAGCCTGACGGACGGCTCTTTAATGCAGGGCTGAAGGCTCTTTAATGCAGAGCTGAGGGCTCTTCAATCGCGTCTTTTAAGATGGCGGTGAAGGCGACAATACGATTGGCCAAGGTGTTGGTTTCAATGAGTATCTGTTTGTCCTGCGAGGCGATGGGTAGCGCATTAAACAGACTGTTTACCATGTCTTCGGTGTCAATTTCGTTTAATTGATCCCAATCCACATTCAGCTCATTTTGTTCCAGATACGCTCTTAATACGCCTTTAAATGATAATAAAGCCTCGGCGTCAGGTTGGGGCGGCGTATTAAAATCTTCTGCAAAGTTCGACCAATCCGGTTGAACCAGACGATAGCCTCGAGTGGTCGGCAGCTCCAGATCGATAGTAAATCGGCATAAACCCGCAAGTAAGATTTGTATTCGCCCATCATCGGTTTCCTCGTATCGAATCACCCGTCCAGCACAGCCAATATCGTAAAGGTCAGACTGCTCGGCGTTTTCGCGTGGTTGAATCATGCCAATAAGCTGATCACCGCGCATCGCATCCTGCACCATATTTAAATAGCGCGGCTCAAAAATATTCAAGGGCAAGAAGCCGCCGGGCAAAAAGACGGCATTTCTCAATGGAAATATGGGCAGGGTGCTAGGCAGTTGTTCAAACGTTTGAGCAAACGCAGAAGAATTATTCATTTAGTGAGTTCTATGTTGGCAAGTTCTATGTTGGCAAGTTCTAAGATGGCGAGTTATAGGTTGCTCACTTCTTAATCAAGCCGAAAACCGACTTTGAGAGCTACTTGATAATGGCCCACTTTGCCATCTACCACGTGTCCGCGTGTTTCCACCACTTCAAACCAATCAACATTATTTAGTGTTTTTGATGCCCTGGCGATAGCGGTTTCAATCGCATCTTCAATGCTGGTTTTTGATGATCCAACAATTTCGGTTTTCTTATATACGTGTTCGCTCATGGCAGGCTCCTAAAGGGTCAGTTGATTTTAATAATGATACGAAATTTATGTATCTTATTCTAACTGCCACTTTGTCGTAATTGTGGTTTTTGAGAGAATTTTAATTATTCAAAGTGATCCGCCTGGATTGTTTGTTATTATTGCCAACAAATTTTCACCCTGAGCTTGTTTCAGAGCTATTTGCGACCCTAATTTTATGACTAATCTATTTTTGCGTTTGCTCGAAGAAAAACCGGTTTTATTGGCCGACGGTGCAACGGGCACTAACTTGTTTGCTCTTGGTTTGCAGTCCGGTGATTCTCCTGAGTTTTGGAATATCGACTATCCAGACAGGGTAGCCACGCACTACCGCAGCTTTATAGATGCGGGGTCTGACATTGTGTTGACCAACACTTTTGGTGGTACGAGCTATCGACTAAAGCTACACGATGGGCAGGACCGAGTGCATGAATTTAATCGTGCCGCTGCGCAAATTCTTAGCGAGCAAGTTGCCGACAGTGGTCGCGACGTGATTGTAGCGGGCTCAATGGGCCCTACCGGCGAAATACTCGAGCCGGCAGGCACAGTGAGTATTGAGCAGGCTGCTGCGGCGTTCGCCGAGCAAGCGCATGCCTTAAAAGAGGGTGGTGCAGATGTTTTGTGGATTGAGACTTTATCGTCGATTGAGGAATCTCAAGCTGCTGTTATGGGCGCCAGTGAAACAGGTTTACCTATTATTGTAACCATGAGTATTGATACCAATGGCCGTACTATGATGGGCGTGACCCCGTCTGATATTGTGAATATGCAATCACAGTTAATGTCGCCCTTAACGGCTTATGGGACTAATTGTGGCTTGGGCGCTGCGGAGGTAGTGGCGGCCATTATTAATATGCAAGCCGCTGTTGCTCAAGCAGGGCGAGACGACGTGCTTATTGCTAAGGGCAACTGCGGAATTCCCGAATGGAATGGCGGAGAGATAAGTTACAGTGGCACACCAGAGCTCATGGCCACTTACGTCGGCTTGGCAATTGATTCTGGTGCAAGGATCGTCGGTGGTTGTTGTGGTACTACGCCAGCTCATGTCGCAGCAATGCGAGTGGCTGTTGATCAACACACTAAAGGCGCCGTACCCAGCCTAGAAACGATTGAAGCCATTTTAGGTGAAGTGTCAGCAGGTGCTAAAGCACAAATGGCTGGAGACTTAAGCGTGGAAGGCGGCGCGGTTAGTGGTGGCTCTCGCAACAATTCCAGACGTCGGCGTCGAAACTAGTTTTAAACGTTTAAACCTCTAAATTTAGAAATATTAGCCTGCCGCGGCGGGTTCCTCGTCGGCATTGTTTAGTCTCATATTTACGGTGTTGACGGTTTCGTTGCCATCAACTTCATTGTGCTTTTTGAGCAGTAAATTCAATTGATACGCTGATATCAACATGGCGTATATCGGTGCTAAATAGCCTTTCTCACGCAACTTTTCTAAATCTGTAATATCGAGGCTTTGCAGCGCTTTTTCATCGATCGTATGTAGCCCACCAAGGTTTTTGACAGCGCCATTTTCATAGGTAACTTGAATGGTCACTGGGGCAATTAAAGATAGGTCGTCAAGCTCTTTACAAAAACGAACCGTATGAACTTCATTTTGCATATCGGCTTCGATTAATTTGATAATGCTACTCAGATAAACACTGGCCTTACCCTCAGAATCAAACAAATCTTTACCTTCCTCTTTAGAAAAAGACGAGCTGTCTTCCCTAATTCCGACGGTATATTGGCGTTCTTTATTAGCTGCCGGCATCACTATCATTGGGTAGGTCAACATTGAGGTGGGCTGATAAGCACTTTGCCATGCGTCATCTTTAACAAAAAGGTTTTTGTTGGTTTCCAAGCTTGTGATTGCTGAAATAGCCCATCGATCCATATCGGGAACGGACATAAAAAACATCGGAAAATTAGTGGCGGCTAGGCACGCTTCTTTAACTTGTATATTAATGACATGCTGGTCTTTGATAGCGTTAATAACGGCGTTATCGACTACTTTTAGATCTTTATGTGTTTCGTTGCTGAGTTCTACAAGATTATTCATATTTTGCTAATTGGTTTTTGTGATGAAGTGGTGGTTTTGATAAGTGTTTGTTTGAGTTTACAGTCGTTTTATAATGACTCCACTTTTAAGTGCAATCGATTCTCCAACCTATACCGATAACTTAGGCGCAATTATACTCAACGCGGTATTTTAATATGTTACATCAATCGACATTTCAAATATTAACCGCTGGGCGTAGTTTGATAGAAATAACCGACAAGGTAAATGAGGTTATCGCCGAGACAAAAATTCAAAGTGGTTTAGTACAGTTATTTTTGCAGCATACTAGTGCCTCGTTGATTTTAAGTGAGAATGCCGATCCCACCGTACTCGTAGATCTAGAATCCATTATTAGTAGATTAGCGCCTGACGGGGATAGTGTTTATCAACATAATTACGAAGGCGACGATGATATGGCTGCTCATGTTCGATCAGTACTAACCACCAATGACATAACTATACCGTTTAAGCAGGGGCGTTTAATGATGGGAACGTGGCAAGGGGTGTTCCTGTGGGAACATCGGTATCAACCGCATAATAGGGCAATTATCGTTTCCCTAATTTATTAAGAAATTTGGCCAAATAGAATGATTGAAATCCCGTTTTCAGAAGCGTGTGAACGCAATAAAAAGCCTATTTTGGATGTTATTCGCCCGAACCTCCAAATGGTGAAGTCGGTTTTAGAAGTGGGTAGTGGTACTGCGCAACACGCCATTCACTTTGCTGGTGAATTTCCTGATCTGCAATGGCAAACCAGTGATCAAAAGGAATATTTGCCGGGAATTCGCGCGCAGCTAGATAATGCGCAGCTGAATAATGTTTTGTTACCTCTTACTTTAGACGTTAATCAATCACAGTGGATCCCTGATAAAAAACGATTCCCGCTGATATATACCGCAAATACGCTGCATATTATGGCGTGGCCAGATGTTTGCGCTTTCTTTGAGGGTTTGCCACAGGCCGTGACAGAGTCGGCACAGCTTATTATTTATGGACCGTTTAAGTACGGTGGTCAGTTCACTAGTGAAAGCAATGCGGGATTTGATGAAACCTTGCGATCACGCGGCGCAGGTAGTGCGATTAGGGATTTTGAAGCTGTGAATAAACTTGCTGAAGCAAGCGGTTTTAAGCTGCTTGCCGACTACAAGATGCCCGCAAACAATCAATGTTTGATCTGGGAACGTAATGTTTGATCTGGGAACGTAATGTTTGATCTGGGAACGTAATGTTTGATCTGGCAACGTAAAGTCTGATCTGGGAATGCTAGTACGTTAGCTGCTACGTACGATAATCTAAGCTGCGGCTATTTCGGCGGCGTTTAGGCTGCACAATAACCGCGGCGTTAGGCTGCAAAGTCGCTATAAATCACGGTCGACATTATCTCAATGTCGTAGCTTTGTTCTTCACCATTAGACAACATAGCCTTAATTTTTGGATCCATGAGGCCTTTTTTGATTTGTACTTTGAGGTCAGCATACATATTTTTCAGCATACTACTGTCCGTTTTTCTAACGTGAAGTACCACCAGTTTAAGGAGGTTATCGCTTTGCAGTGGCAATACCGCGCCGTCGTACTCATGCGCTACTTCTACATATCTTGACAACGTTACTAGACTTTCGACTGAGAGCCATTCCATTTTGATCTTTTCTATATCAACCCTTATCACTATCAATTCTCCTGTATTTGAACAACTTTTAATCCTTAAAGACGTCCTCAACGCCTTACCCTCAGAGTATTTAAGCATTACAAATGGTTTTAATCAATGCTTTCTATGGAGTTTTATGGATTTACCGACTTTAGTCCAATAGTCAGCTGAATAGAGGGTCGACTGTTAGTTAACGAAAGGGTCAATTGTTGCTAGATTAAGGTCTGATCTACGTTAAGACCTATGTTAAAACTTGGCTTTAGACTTATGTTTAGGCCTCAGTTAAACGGTGACGAGATTAAGCGGTGGCGGATTAAAACAGCGACAAATTAGATAGAAGCAAAAAAAATGCCGCTTAAGCAAATTAAGCGGCATTTTAATAACAAAAAGAAGAGAGAGTTATGAAAATAAATAAATCGTTTTCATGCAAAGGAGTATATCGAGTGACTTAGGTGAAAAGTATGACCTCTAAACCAAGCGTAATTAATTTATAGGGAAAACCGCTAAAACTGGCACATAAGCAACATTTGTTGTTTTTATAACACCAAAATAACCGGCATGTTCGACAGATTAGATACGGTTTTTAACAACTCAATTACGTTACGGTGCAATTATTGGCCGTCGCCAGTCTTCTTTTTGGCATAATTAATGAAATTCTACGCACATCTATAATTGAATTATCGAGGAACATAATGAGTGGTCAGTATCATATTCTTTATTGGCGAGACATTCCGTCAATGCTTAAGGGCAAGGTTGGACGCAAGCGCGTCTCGCAGCCATTGGATAATCGATTTATGGACGCGATTGATGCCGCAGCCATGAGAACTGGAAATACTAATTCTGAGGAGTATTTAGAAGATTGGAGATCGTCGGAATCACTGCCTATTGAAGGCGAGGACGCTCAAGCATTTTTAGTAAAGTTGGCGGCTGACATTGAAGCAGACTACCCTAGAGAGCGAGTACTCGCCTTGATAAAAAGCGGCGGCCGAGAATGATAGCAGTTTATTGAGAGAAACCTTCTTTGCAGAGCGCTCGCTGGCTAGTGCTACTTGTACCTTGGCTCGAATCCTTGCCACTTAGTTTTTATCTTGCGGACCTGATATTCAGAAAATGGCATAACCCATATTCATAGGCTCTATTAATAAATGTGATTCTGGTTATATATGACATAGCCTATAATTAAGTTCATCACATTCTCAGGATGACATTATGGAATACGACCCGTTTTTACTGTCGCGTATTCAGTTTGCGCTGAATATCAGTTTTCACATCCTATTTCCGACCATCACCATAGGCCTAGCCTATTTTCTATTATTTTTTCGCATTCGCTATACCTTAACCAAGGATCCCTATTGGGATTTCATTTACGCGTTTTGGGTTAAGGTTTTTGCACTGACTTTTGCCTTAGGCGTAGTCACCGGTATTGTCATGAGTTTTCAATTTGGTACCAACTGGCCGGGGTTTATGGAAAAGGCGGGCAATATTGCCGGTCCCTTGCTTGGTTATGAAGTGCTCACTGCATTTTTCTTGGAAGCGTCCTTCTTAGGCATCATGCTATTCGGCAAAAGTCGCGTCTCAAATCGACTGCATTTAGTTTCAACAGCGATGGTCGCGATTGGTACAACGCTTTCGGCATTTTGGATATTGAGTTTGAATTCTTGGATGCATACCCCAGCAGGTTACGCGATTGAGGGTGGTGTAATGATTGCCGAAGATTGGTTTGCAGTCATTTTCAATCCATCCTTTCCCTATCGTTTTGGCCATATGATGATTGCCAGTTTAATAACAGCTGCGTTCTTTGTAGCGGGTGTTAGCGCACGGCGTACCCTTAAAAATGTCGATGGCCCTGCCACACACAAAGTGCTCAAAGTCGTGGTGTTTGCGGCAGCAATTTTAACGCCGACACAAATACTATTGGGTGACCTTCATGGACTTAATACCTTACAACATCAGCCAGCCAAAGTAGCGGCTATGGAGGGTGTTTGGGATACGCAAAAAGGCGCGGCACTTACCTTATTTGGCATTCCAGATGAACAGACCAGAACCACGCACTATGCTCTGAAAGTTCCTAAGCTCGCGAGTTTGATATTGACTCATGAATGGGACGGCGAGGTGCAAGGGCTAAATGATTTTGTCGACGAGCATCCTCCGGTTGGTCCGGTATTTTGGGCCTTTAGGATAATGGTTGGCGTTGGCATGTTAATGCTACTCGTATCGCTGGCGTGCGCATGGCAGTTTTGGCGGCAACAGGCGTTGAGTAGATTGAGTTTGCGGGTACTCTATTGTATGACTTTTTCTGGCTGGGTCGCGGTGTTGGCAGGTTGGTATGTCACTGAGATTGGTCGCCAACCGTGGATGGTATCGGGTTTGATTTCGACCCGCGAAGTTGTCGCAGATCATGCTCCCAGTATTTTATTGACTACATTGCTATCTTATTTTGTGATGTATGCATTCTTGTTAGTCAGTTATATCGGCGCAGTATTTTATTTGGCGAGTAAACCTGCGCAGTCTCTATCGCACATGCACAATTATGGTCTGCCAGGTAAACATCTGGAAGATCGTGCTTTTAGTTAGCTTCAGTTTACTAACTATCAATGTGAAAACGTACCGGCTTTAACATCAGGAGGGATTACCATGGAAACTGCGCTGCCACTTATTTTTGTAGCCGTTATGGGGCTGTCATTGTTGTTGTATGTAATTTTGGATGGTTATGATCTTGGCGTAGGGCTTTTATTGCCGTTCGCCAATGACTCGCAAAAAGACATTATGATTGCGTCAATCGGGCCATTTTGGGATGCCAATGAAACTTGGATAGTCATGGGCGTGGGTGTCTTGCTAATTGCGTTCCCAAAAGCCCATGGCATTATTTTAACCACGCTTTATCTGCCTGCCACCATAATGTTATTAGGATTAATTCTGCGTGGTGTTGCATTCGATTTTCGAGTGAAGGCGGGTGATGATAAAAAAGCCATGTGGAATAGATTGTTTTTTGTTGGTTCATTAGTGGCTTCGATGGCGCAAGGGTGGATGTTGGGCTCCTACATCACGGGATTGTCAGGTTCACTAACAAACACTATATTCTCAGTATTAATAGCGCTGTGTTTGCCTGCGCTGTATTGCGTGCTCGGTTCTACTTGGTTATTGATTAAAACCGAGGGTGATCTATTTTTTAAAGCGGTTGGTTGGGCTCGAAAATCAGTTTTACCAATGGTGCTCGGTCTATTTCTGGTGTCGATTGCGACTCCCTTAGTTAGCCCGATCATTGCTGATCGTTGGTTTCAATTCCCAAACTTCATCAGCTTAATGCCCATTCCTATTATCTCGGTTTTAGCCTTAATTGGGCTCTCAATGTTATTGCGACGTGATGTTGAGCAATTGCGTAAAATCAACCCTTGGCTGTTGTTTGCTTGCCCAGTAATCGTGTGTTTGATGGCCGCGATCGGACTGGCTTACAGTATCTTTCCAGATATTATTATTGGGCAGTTAACGATTTGGGAGGCTGCTGCGCATACCTCATCTTTGCAGTTTACTTTATACGGCATGATTGTGGCTTTACCGTGTATTTTCGCGTACACGTTTTTTATATATCGAGTTTTTTCAGGTAAGGCGACTGAATTATCCTATGATTAGTCAGGCCTCTAAGGAGTGGTAATAGCTTGTTTATAAACACTGTTAACTGGGTTGCTTAAAACTTTTCTGACCATGGGCTCGAATAAGTCCAGCGATAGTTTCGGTTTGCTGGCATCAAAGGCTAAATCGTCATAGTTATTAACGAAGTCCAAGGTGCGTTGATAGTGTTCTGAACCCTGGAGTTGGTCGCGCATATTTCGGTCCATACCAATGTAGTGGAAAAAATTATAGCCTTGCACTACCGCGTGATTTTTAATCATCCAGTGATTAGCTTCGCTAATAAAGGGCTGCAAAATAGCAGCGCCGACATCGGCATGATTAGTGCTGCCCAGTGTGTCGCCGATATCGTGCAATAAGGCACAGACAATATACTCTTCATCTTCACCCGCATCGGCTGCTAGTTCAGCGGTTTGTAAGCAATGTTGCAAACGATCCACGGGAAAACCGCCGTAATCTTGATCTAGCAACGTTAAATGACTCAATACTCGATCTGGTAAGCCAGCCATAAATGCCATTTGTTCTTGAATAATAATCTGCCAATCTTCGGCTGAGCTGTCCGACATTTTTTTAAAGGATGTTTGCATTGCCTAATTCCTGATATTTAGTTTCGACACCTCAAACAAGTGCGTGAGGTGTCGATTTATTTTTTTCGGTAAATGTTAACGCGTTTATTCTGCAGGAGTCATATGATAGAAACATAATTTGTTGCCATCAAGATCGCGCACATAGCCACCATAGAAAATTGGTAAGCGCTGCCCGCATTCGCCTTCGGTCGTGGCACCCAATTCAATCGCTTTGTTGTACAAAGCATCTGCACCTTCAGGTGAGCCGCCTGGAATAGCAACCATATTGCCGTTACCACAATGTTGTTCTTCTTCATCGTAAGGAATGCATATGGCTAACATGGCTCCTCCATTAGCTGTGCCGAAGAATTTGATACGGTCCGTGCCCATCATTTGTTTGCCGCCCATGTCAGCTAGTAATGCATCGTAAAAAGCGACTGCACGATCCATATCGCTTACACCAATAGTTGTATATCCAATCATTTTAAAAACCTCTAGTTTGGGGAAAGAGACTAATCTATCACATAGAGCATGGATATGTGCTTCACAAATGGCAATTAGTAATTTGCCGTTTGTATTGGTCGTCAGCCATCGTTCAAGCTTTGGTAATGGACCTTAGCTTGCTGTTTATTTAAATCAAGAGGTAATGTATTTTGATTTTTTCTGGTCTTGGATGATATCTAAAACTATTAATAACGAGTTTATTATGCGTAAGACACGCGTTGTTTGGGTGTTGGCTGGCTTGATCCCTGCCTTGTTTGTTCTTTTTACCGTTACTAATTTCGGTCTAGAGAGCAGTCCGACTGCCAAGGAAATTAATAATAGCTCAGTGGATACTAGTCTTGATCTGAGTGAACATTTTATTACTATATTGATTGGTGATCGCGCCGATGAATCGGCCGAGGCGCTTAGCATTATTAAGAAAAATTGGCACATTGGTCTTATGCCATTTGTGTTGGAAGTGATGTCTTTTGGTCAACCGAGTTTAGAAATAGATAAGCTACAGGATTTGATGCGCAATGAGGCTGGTTTCAATAAGCGTCAGGAAATGACGGTTAATGATTGGTATGTCTGGTTGTGGAACCAAGACGCTAAAGCCGCTCCAGGCTATGCCAATTTCAAAGCGGATTTGTACCGAAATATTGATCGTAAATTTGAAAAATACTTTGAGGACCGGCAAGAGACCGCACAAATTCGCCTCGATGAGATTCGCTGGGGTGGCGTTGTGCAAGATGGTATACCACCTTTACGCGACCCAGAAATGATTTCGATTAAAGAAGCCGATTATTTAGAAGACGATAATGTCGTGTTTGGTATTGAAATCAATGGCGACGCACGAGCCTATCCTAAACGCATTCTAGCTTGGCATGAAATGTTTACCGACAATATCGGTGGTGTTGAAATCGCCGGAGTGTATTGCACTTTGTGTGGAACAGTCATTCCGTATAAAACGACATTTAAAGGTAAGCAATACACTTTAGGTACCAGTGGGTTTTTGTATCGTTCGAATAAATTGATGTACGATAAAGCCACGCAATCTATGTGGAGTACTACACGCGGCGTGCCCGTGTTAGGCCCTCTCGTTGGCAAAGGTATCGAGCTTGAGTTTGAAAGTGTGGTTACCACTACTTGGGGCGAATGGCGCAAACGTCATCCAGATACCACCGTATTGTCGCTCAACACCGGTCATTCTCGTGATTACGGTGAAGGTGTCGCCTACAATGATTATTTTAGCACCGATAGACTTATGTTTGATACGCCGTTTATGGATGACCGTTTGAAGAATAAACGCGAAGTCCTAGCGCTAAGGTTTGCGGCGGCACCTGGTCAACAACTGGCCATTGATACAAAGTTTTTAGATGAAAACCATGTTTATGAAAATAAGATCGGCCAACAGTCTTTTGTAGTATTAACCGATAATTCAGGTGCAAACCGTGTTTATGATCCCAAGGGTTTGAGTTTTGAGAGCTATGATCGAGACTCCTTAGCGGTCGATGGCAACGGCGGAGAATGGCATGTGCAAGAACAGTGGTTGCTATCGAAAGACGGTACAAAGCTGCCACGTTTACCGTATCACCGAGCATTTTGGTTTGGTTGGCGGGCTGCCTTTCCAGAGACGCAACTGATAAACTAGCTCTACATTAGACACATGAGTTTTTGCGCGCATGAAAAAAATTATTTTTACGGTGGTAGCTCTGGCAACGTTGTTGCTTATGTTGCCATTCAGTGCGCCAAAGGTCGATGCGCAAACGGCACAAGACACTCTTGAGAGAGAGCTTGTTGAAGAAAAACTAGTTAAAGAAAAAATAGTTCAAATAGACACCTGTACTTATAGGCTCACACTGGCGACTAACGCTAGCCAAGAAACTATTTGGAAACTTTGGGAAGACGTAGAGAACTGGAAAGACTACGACACCATTCTTGAATATTCTTACTTACAAGACGACGCCGAGTTTGCAGTGGGTGCTTTAGGTTATGTAAAAGCTGACGGCGCGCCTAAAACTAAATTCGAAATCATTTCGGTAGATCGCGGTAAGTCTTTTGTCGAAAGTCTCAAGCTGCCGTTATGGAGCACCTTAGAATTAAAGCGTTATGTGTCGAAGAACGAAGATCATGAAACTATCTTTACTCATGAAGTAGAATTTAAAGGCATTATGAAACGCGCTTATTATTTACTATTAGCAAAGACCTTTAAAAAGGAACTGTATTTGGTGATGGGTAGAATGAGAGCGCTGGCTGAGTCAAGAGAGAAAGAAGCCATAGAAGGTGCCTCGGACAATATTGATGAATTCAAAGGCTCTTGAATGACGCGATATTATTTGATCCATTGATTTGGTAGGAGAAAAATTGAAGGAAATTGAACTTGCTTTAGAAAGTAGCGGCTCTTACAAGGTTTCGGGTAGTGGTCAATTAAAGTCTTGTTTTTCCGTTTCGAAACTTGCGACGTCATCGGTGGGTGCTGTTGGCAGTGCTTTGTCCAGTCTTATATTCGATGCCGGTTTAACTACTAAGCACCCAGAAGTAATCGTTGATCAGAGGCTGGCTTCGCTATGGTTTTCACAATCCATATATCCGATTGAATGGGAATTGCCGCCAAGCTGGGATTCAATCGCGGGTGATTACAAAACACGCGATGGATGGATTAAGTTGCACACGAATTTATCTCATCATAAAAGCGCTGCCTTAGGTGTTATAGACGCAAAGAACGATCGGCAGCAGGTTACCTCAGCGCTTTTAAATTGGGAGTCTGACCAGCTAGAGCTAGCCGTTGTGGAAGCGGGAGGTGTGGCCGCAGCCCTTAGGTCGAGAACCGCGTGGCAGGCCCATGCTCAAGGCAGGGCAATTGCCTCAGAACCATTGATTACTTGGAGTAATGCAAAGTCTGGCAAGATTCAATTTAAGCCAGAATCAATAGCGCGGCCATTAGCGGGCTTAAAGGTTTTTGATCTTACTCGTGTATTAGCAGGCCCCGTGGCTACCCGCACGCTCGCTGGATTTGGTGCTGATGTGCTGCGCATTGACCCGCCGGCTTGGGATGAGCCTTTTGTCGTACCCGATATTACGCTGGGTAAAAACTGTGCGCGACTAGATCTTGATCAAGCCGCAGATAGAGCAACGTTCGAAAACCTACTCGCAGAGGCCGACGTGCTGGTTCATGGTTATCGACCGGGCGCGCTGGCGGGTTTAGGATACAGTGTTGATGAGAGACGGCATTTATCGCCAAACTTAATTGAGGTATCTCTTGATGCCTATGGTTGGACCGGGCCTTGGTCTGGAAGAAGAGGATTCGACAGTCTCGTACAAATGAGTTGCGGTATTGCTGAAGCAGGCATGCATTGGGCCAATAGTGATAAGCCAACACCGCTGCCTGTACAAGCGCTAGACCACGCGACGGGGTACATGATGGCCGCCGCGGTGATTAAAGCGCTTCATCGTGCTATGGCGGGTGAGGGGATCACTAATGCGCGCCTATCGCTGGCACGTACAGCAGAGCTACTAATGGCTCACCCACAGATCGAAGAGAACAAATTAGACCCCCGAGTAAATCAGTCAGACTTTATCAGTAAGATAGAAGTGACGCCTTGGGGAAACGCGAACCGTTTAAGGCCACCGCTAAATATTGCTGGCGTAGACATTAGCTGGGAATTACCAGCCAACAACCTTGGCACTGCCAGCGCTAGTTGGAAGTACTAGTTTTGTCACAAGCTCGCTGGCTTAGGATGTCGCCGAATTAGATCGAGTAGTATCTGGTCGCTTGCTGATTAATTATCTCGGGGTCGGTTCCACGATTCAGGCATTACATGGGCTACTGCTTATTACACATAACCGCTTAGAATTTTGATTTACGGTGGCGTTACGGTTGCAGTTGAAAAATTGTCTCGCCGTAATTCCACCGGAATTCCTGATGCAGGCACTCTGAGTTCTGAACAAAAACCGCCATTACCTGTGTCAGCAGCGACGATATCAAACTGAAAGTTAGGATGAAGGGTTGTACTAGATGAGCCGGTATCGCGGTTCCAACTGCAAGTACTGCCTGTTGCTCCAGTACAAGTGATACTAACAGGCCCGAAAGCTCCCCCTGGCCCGGTCCAGCTACCCGAAAATTTAGCGGTTAAGACACAAAAGCCCGCTGGATCTTGTCCAAGATAAATGAATCGACGCTCTGATGATGGGCCAGGGCCAATTTCTTGCCATAGGCTGTGGTGGCAATCAAAATCGGGTGGGCGCGGTATTCCAGCGTTTTCGCACCTTTTCATCCCAACTTGATTGATATATTGCAAACCGGTATCTGGATTGAGTCGACCTCGAGCTGAGTCAGAGAGTGGCGCCAATGCCGCAGTTGGAGATGCTGGGATTCTTGAATTAGTTTGAGCGGCGGCTGTACTACCTAATACTGTACTGCCTAATATTAGTAGGCCGACAATGAATGCTTGAATTAAATGATGCATAAAATCTTTCCTTAATTTTAAACTTGGGTTTGAGTTTGAGCGTAACTTTTATCGTAATAAACGAGATAACGTAAAAATCACAAATGAAATGAACGCATTGAGACTACGATGTCGTTGACATTCGACTAGAATGCATCGATCTCTTGGACTATATCTTTCTTATTGGTCAAATGTCAATATGCTAATTTACCAGATATTATTGCCGTACAGCGTCGGTTGTTTATAGGTTTTACTTGGATGTGCCATTGTTTACGCGTGCTACGATTGGTTTCACACGACATCCATTTATTATGCATTTAGAGCCTTGCAGCGACGGTAGAGAGATTGATTCAAAAGCGAATTAACTAACGCTGACTGCTCGGCCTTTGGCCCAATCTTGAAGAGCATGGATTTTTTCCGCCATTAGTATTGCAAGCGGTCGAGTTTCCCTCGCTAACTCTAAAATCAGATCAGTGGTGATGGGAGTTTTTTGTGCGTAGGTATGATAAAGCGCGGAGACGATTAATTGTTCCAGCTCGGCACCAGAAAAATTATCGGTTACTTTAGAAATCGCTGAAACATCGATTACGTCCGCTTGTTGCTCTCTGCGTTTTAAATGTATTTTTAAAATTGCTTCGCGCTCGTTTTGGTTAGGCAGGTCTACAAAAAACACCTCATCAAAACGACCTTTGCGCATAAGCTCTGGTGGTAGTTTGCTCACGTCATTAGCGGTAGCGACAACGAATACAGCGGTTTTCTTTTCTGCTAACCATGTAAGGAAGGTGCCGAGTAAACGCTTTGAAACATCGTCGGAGGCCGACACCGCCGACATGCCCTTTTCTACTTCGTCCAACCAAAGTACACAGGGTTGCATTTTATCTGCTACATCTAATGCTGTACGCAAATTTTCTTCAGTTTGGCCGTAGAAGCGATTGTATAAAGTGCCAAAATCTAAGTGCAGTAATGGTAGTTGCCACGAACCAGCAACGGCTTTGGCGGCCATGCTTTTACCGCAACCTTGTACACCTAATAAAAGCATACCTTTGGGCTTATCACCACCCGGGAGTTGTACTTCTCCCGAGAAAACCTGGCGGCGCAATTGCAACCAATCTTTGAGTTTGTTGAAGCCGGCAATATTATCTAACTCTTCGTAATCAAGCTCTAGATTGAGAACATTATTTTTATTCAACAAGCCGAATTTACGTTCCGCGATTTCAATAATATCGCTTTGGTCGATGATTCCGTCATTCCAAATAGCGTGTCTTGCCATGCGCTGCGCATCACTATGCGAAAGACCGCATAAGCCTTCTAATAGTTGATTCAAAATTCGATTGTTAACCACCTCCAGTTTTTTATCTTGTTCTTCCATCCACTCAATTGCTAAATCATTGATCATCTTTTTTAAACTGTCGATGGTCGGTAAGGGCAGAACATAATGTGTAGCCTTATTTGCTAGATCCTCCGGCAGTTCTATTTGTTGCGATAATAAAATGAGTGTTTGTTTCGGATTGTTGATTAACACGTCTTTGATATGTCTGATCGCGGTGGGGTCTTCTAAATAGTGATGAAAGTCGACGAGTATATAAACACCGTCTCTCTGAGAAGATAGAATTTGTGCGAATAATTGATTGGTGTCTTTGTTCAACACTTGATGTTCATAGCCATCCGACAAGCGCAGCAAACCCTGAGTGATAGTCCATTGGAAATAGGCTTTGTTTGAGCGATTAGCCAGGCGCCGAAATCCCTCTATAAAGCAGCCTTCTCGCTCTGTTTCGATGACAATGAGTTTACGACCAGAATCAATCAATACTTCTAAGTCATGCATGCTTTCCAAACTTTTTCTCCACCATTTTCAACTATTTTTTATTATTTAAATAAAGCGCTGCAATACCAATTCTTATTCTATTGATCTTACTACAGCGAGCAAAAGTTGTGGTATGAAATTTGAGGTCTGTCTGGGATTATTGTTTGGAAATATTGTTTGGTGAATGATTCTACGAATAGCAGCACAAGCTACTCACTTTCTGATTTTTTGAACCGCTAAGATTGCTGATTGACGGTCCAATCGTACTTAATAAATTTAACTTTATATGTCTCAGGAATTGTCGTTTTGCTGTATTGATTTACGTAAGCAATCAAGTCTTGTTTTTTACCAGAAGCAACATAGTCTTTGGTATAAAACTTCATGATTCCTGAGAGATGGACTTCCTCGGATTCGTTTCTTATTAAAATATGCTTGTCCTTATTGAAAAATTCGATTGCTGCACTTTGCAGGTCGCGTTCTAAATTTTCAGCGGTGAATACGGTTTGTGGTAAACGCGGACAATCCTTCACCATGCAGTTGAGTACAAAATGCATTCTAGGCTCGCCTAATGGCCGAATAACTTTATTTTCGTAATCGTACAAATTGGTTTTTTTGCCACCGATTATGACGCTACGAAACTTAAAAAAAGATGCTCGCTTTAATAGTGAGCTAAAGTTATCTGGAATATCTCGTTCAATAACACCCCACATCGCCAGAGCGTTGTAAGCGTTAATGTGATACGCATATATTTCTTGCTGGCTTTTAAATAATTCAGGATTTGAAGTGGGGCTTATTTCGGCGATCACTTTTAAAAATCCTCTCAACTCCATGGAGTCCGTTACTAACGCTTCAAAATCGGTCCGACCTTTTTCATCTACAAATTTCGCCAGTGTATTTGCCCATAAAGGCAATGCTGATAGATAAGGATTTTCGGTGTCGGTACTTTGGCCTGAAGCAGAGCCTATTATTGTTGAGGTGATCAGCAACAGAGAAAATAACAGTAAGCTAAATTTTTTCATTTTGATAAACCTAGATGTGAGGGCATCTTTTTAAATTGTTTGTACAGGAATGGCGCTTAAACCGCTATTCGTTTTCAATGGTTGATAGTGCACGGTACTGCCATCGGCCTTTTGGATGTCCAGCGGCCGCAAAATATAATCGTCCCGTTTGGCATTGTGTTGGCACATGGAAACTGGCCCTTCGGCGGTCATGACCATAAACGAACAGGCATCAACACGTTCTTGATGTAATTCTTGTGCATCCATAAAGTTTTGCACAAAAAATGTGAGTTTTTCGATTCGCCCGCGAGCAACCACCAAGTCCCGAAACATAGGCTTTGCCAGCTTGACGCCGTAGCTCAATAATTTTGGCCACCATCTGGGTTGACGAACGAGTGAGCTTAGAAAAGAGCGAGCTACAAACCACGCGCTTTGTTGACGATCCCAGCTCACCGTTTGGAAGTCCCGCATAAATTCGGCGAAAAACTGCTTATCCAAGGCCAAAGGGTAAACCGTATCATTCACTACTATCGTTGGGAGGTAATTGTGGCATTCACTATGCCCAACTTGCACAGCGTCCCAAGGAAGGTTAGCACTGGACCCTTTTTCAATTTGCCCTTGTACTGTTTGCTGATTGATTACTGTAGCTCGTTCACGCCATTCCCCGCGGCCGGTATCGGCTTGCAATTGAAATGATACTAAACCTATTTGCTCTGACCGCTGACGAAAAAATTTCACCAACGCCGGCAATTCATGAAAATTATCTTTGTGTACAGTGGTATTAAATATCACCATCAAGCCAAGACCTTTAGTGCGATTTAAATATTCTTCTCGCAGCGCATTGAGCTCGGCTTCAGTCTTACCGTCTTCCCGGCGCTGGGTGGTATCCACATGAAATGCCACGTCTCGCAATCCTGCGTCAGCCAATTTTTTCAATAGTTTTCGGCTGGCCGCAATTCCATTGGTAAATAGCGCTGTGTATAAACCTATTTGGTCAGCATAACGGATAATCTCAATAAGCTCTTTGTGTTTACGTAAAGTAGGATCTCCGCCCGTAATTTGTACGTGTGTTCCGGGGCCGTAGTGAGTGATAACGTCATCAAGCCGTCGAAATATTTCGCTAATGGGGATGTCGGCCACTTGTTGAGAGTGCTCAGACAGGTAACACAAAGTACAATCCAGATTGCATTTTTGAGTGATTTCCACCGCCACACAGCCTATAGTTTGCAAACGACCAAGCACTTGATTCGGGGTAAAAATATCGCCTAAGCGTTTGGCAGTGGTGTTCAGGCGTTGGTTTTGAAGTGCCAATTTTGAGATATTCATCGATACATTAGGCTCTGCGGCCATAGGCGTAGCCGTGTCATACGAAGCTTTGGTTGTAATGGAAGTGGACATTATCGTATCTCTATAAACTGAACTTAGTTGGATATCGCAGGTGTACTTAATAAGAACGTTAATAAGCGTAGGTGCTTACCAGAGTTTATGAATATTAAACATAATGTCATTAAGAATTTCGTCAAGCGTAGCCTCGCTCTTATATGCCCTGTTTTAATAGCGCTGGTATTATCGCCACGTTTAATGGCTCAGCAGGGCAGCGATCAATCTCAAGCTGTAAGTCGGTTTGAAGCGCTTAAACGAATTGTTTTTGAAACGCCTTATATCGACCTTCCCAATTATCAAGTGAAACTGAAAACGTTTGGAAAGTCAGGTAAAAGTGAAGACAATAAGCTGCTGGTGGCGGCCCGACGAACGCTTAATGACGACCGTGATCTAATCGATTTTCCCGGCGGGCAGAAATTACTCCAAGCCAACGGCATATGTTTTTCCGGCGAGTGGCAAATTGATACCTTTGAGAGCCCCTATACAGGTTTGTTTCGAGCGGGCGCCTCGAGCCCAGTAATTGTAAGGGCCTCGGTAGCGCTAAGTGGAACCTTACAAAAAAACAAACGTGCTTTTGGCATGGCAGTGAAATTGCTGCCAAGCGACTTAGGTACGGATCCCAGTTTAAACCTATTTGTTCTGAATTCTTTGGGCGGAGCGATTAGCAAGCATGTATTAGATTTATCCATGGATAATCAACCGCCTTTGGGGCGCGTGCCTAAATTTAGCGATATCAGAACAGCCTTGAGGATGCGCAATGAATTGGAACGTGCTGATAAAGAGGCAATTGATGAAGATCGAGCGGATACCAAGCCAAAAGCAACGTTTCGGCCAGTAACTCATGTGGCCGCGTACCGCGAGAAAATAGTAAAATCACCCTATTGGATACGGTTTAACGCCATTTCAGAGCATAGGAATGACCAAAATGATTTTAGAGACGAGCTAAGATTGGCCGCATATCCTGACAATGAACTGGTGTATGGAATTGAAGTAGCTGATTTCGGCAATGGTCGCAAGAACCAGGCCGATTGGAGACAAATAGGGCGACTTTTCTTAACGGATTCAGTCACTTCAGCGGTATGCGATCAAAAGTTGCACTTTCGGCATCCGCGACTTAGTGGTGAAAACAATGAAAAATAAGAATTTTGTGTGATTTTTTATTCATTATGCAGGTCTAACATAGCGCAAGGTACTAAAATTAGCCGTATATACGTTAAATTGACGGTAAATATAGGTTAAGTTATTAGTTAAGTTATTAGATATATAGGAACATAAAATGACTCAGAACAAACAGAATTTATTCTCAACTTTGGCGAGAACCGTCTTAGTGTTATCTACTGCAGCTATATTGTCAGGCACCGCTTTCGCCTCAGGTGGCGGCGGTGGCGGCGGTGGTGGTTTCGGCGGCGGCGGCGGATTCGGTGGAACACCTCAAGCACGCCCTGTTGATCAAACTTATGAAGTTGGCAAAGCGATATATAACGGTCGTGGTCAAAATACGCCCAAGCTTTCGTATTGCGTCAAAGGCGAAGGTGATGAAGTAGTGCCACTTAAAGGCAAGACTGCAAAACAATACAAACGCGCAACTTATAATGATTTCGCAAATGCTTTATACAATTGTGACGTGCCTGAAAACCGTATTGCTCAAGAGTTAGAAAGAGAAGATTTTCTCTATGTAATCTATTACTTGAACAAGCGTCACAGATTGAAACTTGAAGGCAGCTAGTAAATAACTGGCTAATATAGTATCTGGGCCGTCGCAGTGCACTCCGCTGCGACGGCTTTTTAATTTGTACTACTCGCGGCTAGAATCTATTGGCTGTGATTTTTAGGTGTTGCACTAAAAAAGTATTGCGCCAGTGCTGCAAGCCCGATAATTGCAAACTCTAGTGTTAGCAACCAATCATAGTGCTCATAGGGCCCAAGGTTTGGGTCCTCAAGGTTAATGCCGCTGGCATAAGCGAGCAGCATGGCCATAGATGCTACCCAAGCCCATAGGCTACTCTGCATCGTTGGTCTGAGTGCGGCGAATGGCAGTAGCCAAACTATATACCAGACGTTTAGTGCTGGCAGACAGACAAACAAACCGGCAAATAACAAATCGACCCGAATATTGTCCAAGGGTTGTTTATTAATCCACCAGTGCCGCATGGCAAATAAACCGTATAGACCGCCGCCAATACAAAATAAGCTCAATAGAGTTAGTTTAATGTCGCCTATGGATACCCATGGTAACAACGCTGTGTATAACGGTGCGTTGAAAAGCCAATTGTCGCTCATGGCTTTTAAGCCAGCAGGAACCCATGCATCGCTAATACCAAAGGGCAGAGTTAGGACAATTGCGGTTAATAGAAAGACTAGCCAGCCTCGCCATTGCCAGCCCAGCAGAAAAGGCACCATAACGATAGCGAATACCTTTACTCCCGTCGCTAGGGCGAGCAGAGCACCGACCCACATGAATGCTTGCTTTCGATAACAATAATAAGCAAGCATAAGAAACATTGCGCCTAAGACATCAGGGTGAGCGGTAAATGCAAACTCCTTGATTATCAGTGGTGACCAAGCGTATAACAAAACCATCAAAGGACTTGTCATTCGGGATAATACTAAAATCAAGGCGATGTCGGCTGATGCAAATATCAATTGCAATAGCCAAGCTTCACCGGGTGCAATCACATAGGCAGCAGCAAACACCCATTGGCAAACTGGGCCGTACACAGTGGCGATATAGGGATAGTTAATTAACCCTAAAATTTCCTCAAATCGATCATTTAAATCAGCTTCAAAAAAGTCGGCAGGAATAAGCCCGTAGGGCGAACCGTTTTCAATGGTCATGCGGCCGTCCCATATGAAGCGAAAAATATCGTCTTCCAGAATTGGAAAAGCCAGCACTCCGATAAGTCTAAAAATTACCGCAAAAATAAAAATTAAAGGCCACGATATTTCAACATTGTTTCGGCTATAGTAACGATAAGTCCAGATACACAGCACGGCACAGAAGCCACTAACGAAAAATAGTTGTGAAAGAGTTGCCTGAGCGTACTCTTGGGAGTTAATTGCTAGATAGCTATACGCAATTGAAGACAGCACGCCAGCCATGACGAGCCTCGACTGGACGACTGCAAGATTATTTGCTGGTGCTTTAGGTGACGTCGATGACATAAATTAAGCGATAATAAAGTAGAAGGATTTTCGCAAGCGAATGTGTCCTAAGCGGGTCTATTTAATCACACGCAAATAAACTGTTGTTAGTTATAAAGTATAAACCTGATAGTTTAACTGTACAGGCGGCTTTGCCAGAGCACTAAATTTAGTCAGGAGAATAATTGATGATTGTATGTTTTAAAGAGATTCATTAGGTACAGACTATGTCATTCAATAATAGAAGTGTTACCGTTATTATTCCAGCGCACAATGAGGCGCCCTGTATTGCACAGGTCGTGTCAGAGCTCAAAGAACTGCGCTCGCCAGACAACCTTTCCAGACCTCTTATTGATGATCTTATCGTTTGTAATAACGGCTCGAAGGATGCAACAGCGGAGCTGGCAAGAGAAGCTGGCGCCAATGTTTTTGATGAATTTCGTTTAGGTTATGGTTTTGCCTGTTTGCGTGGCATAGAAAAAATGCATCGCCCTGGTGTAGAAACTCCCGATTATGTTGTTTTTATTGACGGCGACCACTCGGTAAAAGCCGGTGAAGTCATTACCCTGCTTGAGTCTCTAGCTCAGGGTAACGATTTGGTGGTGGGAAGTCGTGTTGCTGAACAACAAGAAGATCAAGCCTTAAGCCCTCATCAAATTTTTGGTAACAAGCTGGCCAGTGGTTTGATTCAGCGGATATGGAAAAAGCCAGTGACAGACCTTGGCCCGTTTCGCGCTATTCGGTATCGGTCTCTAATGAAGTTAGACATGCATGATCAACGTTTTGGTTGGACTGTTGAAATGCAGGTTAAGGCTATTCAAGCGAATATGCGTTATGCGGAAGTGCCTGTGACTACGCTTCGCCGTGTTGGAGAATCCAAAATAAGTGGCACTATTCGCGGAACCATTGGAGCTGCTCACGGAATTTTCAGCAAAGTATTCATGCTGTATTTGTTACAGCCGAGATTTATCAAGTCTCTCAATCAGGGGCGCACTGCCCACTTAGCTGAGTAGCGTCGACTTTAGTACGTTCCAGCCTCGCAACCAGGTCTTTAATAAGCGCTACGCACTCGAGTTATACACTGGGGTGCTCGATCACTGGTTTTAAATTCTAGTTTCTGAACCGAGAACTATGAACTTTTTACGCTTTAGCCGACACAAAAAAGTGAACGAGAAGCCACCAGCACGTAAATGAAGTTCAAGAATCGTGCTTAACCAAATGTTATAGCGAGAGCCGATTGAAACACTTATTAAAAATTTTAGCGTTTGGTATTTGTTTGGTTTTTAGCTTGCTGTGCCAAGCTCAGGTGGAAGGCACCGTGTACGACTGGAAACTGAGGACGGACAAATCAGGTATCAAGGTATTTACCAGTAGCGTGCCTGATTCGGCCTTTAAGGCCACGCGCGCCGTGATGGCCGTTGATGCGCATCCCGCCAGTATTGTGGCGTTAATAATGGATTTAGAAAACTGCAGAAAATGGATAAAGTCCTGCAAAAAAGCGCGTGTATTAGAAGATGTCTCTCCGACAGAAAACTATGTTTACTCTATTACTAGAGTGCCGTTCCCTTTCAAGTCGCGAGATATGGTTGGCCATATTGTCTGGAAGGTCGATTCTCAAACTGGAAAAATAACGGCTACTGGCAGAGCGATGCCCGATCGAGTGGCGCCGGAAAAAGGTTTAGTTAGAGTCAAGCATGCCGATTCTAATTGGCATTTTACACCTCTAGAAAATGGAAAAACTTTAGTAGAGAACTACACTCACGTAGATCCCAATGGGCCGATCCCAGCTTTTTTAGTGAATCTATTATTGGTAAGCACGCCCTATAATTCCCTTAAAGGTATGCGTAAGCGCCTAAAAGAAGGTGTATATGATAAAGCCGAGCTGCCATTTTAAAATTGATTTTGTTCTTTTGATTAATCTCAATGTGCTTAGGGACTATATTATTGCGGCTTAGAGTTTTACGGCTTAGAGTTTTATTGCCAAGAAAAAGAAGCTAGTTATAGGAAATGGAAAGCGAGGTTTTTTGTGGCTACTAGTATTTGAGTCAACATAAATCGATCGCTTTTACGGAGATTGTGGATACGGATATTTGCATAGGGAATCTGCGAAAAATAAATAATTTAAAAAAAGGTTAAAACTTGTGAACCTTTTTGGCCTCACTCGACACTGAATTATCAAGGCTAGCGGTAAGTCGGCATCCCAACTGCCAGCCGCTAATTTATAAACGTTAAGTATTACTGAGGATATTAACAATGAATGATAAGAAATTTTCCCTAACGCCGTTAGCCGCAGCAATCATGCTGTCGTCAAGTGGTCTCTCTGCTCAAACGGTTATAGAATCCACTGTTATGAGCCAAAGCGCTGGTGAGCAATTCGAAATTGCTCCAGGTGATATCATAGATGTGATTGATGCTCCAGCGGTGGTCATAGACCAACCAGCTGTCGAGGTATCTAACAACGGTTGGGTCTTTTCAGATCAAACCGCCGTCGATGTTGTAAGCGGAGGAGATGATGCTTTCATCGAAAACACCGGCGCTATTGCAGGAGATTTCAACGGTGTTCGCTTTGCTGACGATGTAGAAGGTGGCGTGGTAGTCAACGATATCGACGGTCTTATTACCAGCGGCAGCCGCGCGGTTGATATCCAAGGCGATGATATTGCAATTGTAAACGACGGTATTATTGAAACCGATGGCACTGCTCGTAACGGTGTGGTTTATACCAATGTTACTGCTGATAATATTGAAATAGTAAATGGGTTTACCGGCGCTATTGATAGTGAAACCGGTGCTGCCATTTCTGCTGAACTAAGCGCAGATGGTACTACCATAGATATTGACAATGCCGGGGTCATACTCGGTCGTGGTCAAGAGTCTTCTGGTTCAGCTGCTGCTGGTGATGGTATCCGATTAGAGCGTACTCGAGTAAATGGTTCCTTGGCGAACCCTTCAACTGGCACCTTTGATGGAACGATTACTAATTCTGGCGTGATTGATTCAGAGTCTACGCAAGGCACTACTGCGGGTATTCGAACGGTTGACAACGTTAACTTCCAAGGTGAAATCACCAATGAAGTCGACGGTTCTATTTCAGGCGCTCAAAATGGCTTGTACTTTGGAAATGGCGATCATGCCGGTGGTGTGGCTAACAATGATGGAGTTATCTCCTCAGATAGCCGCGCTTTAAACATCGACGGCTCTGGCTTAGAGATTAACAATACTGGTGACATTATTGGTACTGGCGCTCAACGTAACGGTACGGTCTACGCGGATTCAACCGCGCAAGACTTCGAATTGAATAACGATGGTGTCATTGACGCGGGTGTAGCTGGAGCTGGATTTTCTGCAGAGCTGGATGAAGCGGGTAACGACTTTGACATCAACAATACCGGTACTATTGCAGGTCGAGGAAATAATGGAGCCGGCGTAGCCAGTGCGGGTGACGGTATCCGATTAGAGCGTACTCGCGTTGATGGTTCTCTAGCGAACCCATCCACTGGTACCTTTACGGGCACAATCACTAACTCAGGCGATATCACCAGCGAAGGTGCCAATGGTACGGTTGCGGGTGTACGCACAGTTAATGGTGTTAATTTCCAAGGTGAGATCAATAACGAAGAAGGCGGCACTATTGCTGGAACGCAAAACGGTTTGTACTTTGGTACTGGTGATCATACAGGTGGTGTGGCTAATAATGCTGGGACTATCTCATCAGACAGCCGCGCATTAAACATCGACGGCACAGGTTTAGAGATCAATAACACTGGCGATATTGTCGGCACGGGTGACCAACGTAACGGTACGGTTTATGCCGACGCAACCGCGCAAGATTTTGTCCTAAACAATGACGGCACGATTGATGCAGGTTTTGGCAATCAAGGTGCTGGTTTCTCAGCAGAGCTGGACGAAGCCGGTAATGACTTTGAAATCAACAACACGGGCACTATCCGTGGTCGTGGTACCGCCGGAGCTGGTGAAGCTTTAGCAGGTGACGGTATTCGTTTAGAGCGTACCCGAGTAGACGGTTCTCTAGCGAACCCGTCAACAGGTACGTTCACGGGCACGATTAATAACTCAGGTAACATTACCAGCACCTTCGGTGCCAGTGGTACTACCGCGGGTGTTCGAACCGTTAACGGTGTTAATTTTCAAGGCGAGATCAACAATGAAGAAGGCGGTACGATCTCTGGAACGCAAAACGGTTTGTACTTCGGTACTGGTGATCATACAGGTGGTGTGGCTAATAACGCGGGCACTATTCGATCAGACAGCCGCGCATTAAACATCGACGGCACAGGTTTAGAGATCAATAACACT
>CAZJWW010000004.1:0-482 GCA_964549895.1 uncultured Gammaproteobacteria bacterium | reverse complement strand
TTGTCCTAAACAATGACGGCACGATTGATGCAGGTTTTGGCAATCAAGGTGCTGGATTCTCAGCAGAGCTGGACGAAGCTGGTAATGACTTTGATATCAACAACACGGGCACTATTGCAGGTCGTGGTGACGCAGGCGCAGGTCTTGCTAGTGCAGGCGACGGTATCCGATTAGAGCGTACTCGCGTTGATGGTTCTCTAGCGAACCCATCCACTGGTACCTTTACGGGCACAATCACTAACTCAGGCGATATCACCAGCGAAGGTGCCAATGGTACGGTTGCGGGTGTACGCACAGTTAATGGTGTTAATTTCCAAGGTGAGATCAATAACGAAGAAGGCGGCACTATTGCTGGAACGCAAAACGGTTTGTACTTTGGTACTGGTGATCATACAGGTGGTGTGGCTAATAATGCTGGGACTATCTCATCAGACAGCCGCGCATTAAACATCGACGGCACAGGTTTAGAGATCAATAACACT
>CAZJWW010000003.1:8342-44192 GCA_964549895.1 uncultured Gammaproteobacteria bacterium | reverse complement strand
GAGAGAAATTGTCCCTTTTTTATATTGGCCGGAATACCACAAGCGCCTACCGCTTCAATCAAATCCGTTTGACGACATAGAAAAGCCGGTGTTTGAACCATGTCTACGAACTTGGCGGCCAGCGTTACTTGCTGTGGTGTGTGCACGTCAGTTAGGACTGGTAAACCAGTGGTTTCTCGCACCTCTTGTAATATCTCTAGGCCCTCTTCAATACCTGGCCCACGAAACGAGGTTCCTGACGTTCTATTCGCCTTATCAAATGACGATTTATACAATGTATTAACACCGAGCTCACCAGTAATATCACGAACCATTTTAGCCGTTTCCAATGCATGCTCTCGCGACTCGATCACGCAAGGGCCGGCAATAAGAAAAAATGGGTGGTTCAACCCGACTTCAAAATCAGCAATTTTCATTTAATCTCTTTTATCTTTCCTAACGATGAGTCTTGGTCTACAGACCCCAGATCCCGTTGCGCACATGCTGCTTTAACAAAGGAGGTAAACAACGGGTGGCCATCACGCGGGCTGGATGTAAATTCTGGGTGGAATTGTACGCCAACAAACCAAGGATGATCTCTTAACTCTACTATTTCAACTAGGTCATCATCTGACAAACCACCTATTATCAGACCCGCTTCGACCAATTGTGATCGCAGATTATTATTAAACTCATAGCGATGACGATGCCGTTCAACAATTTTTTCGGCGTCGTATATTTCTCTAACTTTAGTCCCATCACTTAAGTGACAAGTCTGGCCTCCTAAACGCATAGTGCCGCCCAGATCGGAATTTTCGTCACGTTGTTGAACTTGACCATCTTCGTTAATCCATTCAGTAATTAAGGCAATTACTGGGTACGGTGTTTGTGAATCAAACTCAGTGCTATTAGCAGCTGCCATACCCGCGACATTACGCGCAAAATCTATGACAGCCACTTGCATGCCCAAACAAATGCCTAAGTACGGAGTATTAGTCTCACGTGCATATTGGGCGGCAATAATTTTACCTTCTGTGCCACGGTCACCAAAACCGCCGGCAACCAAAACAGCATCATTACCTTGCAAACACGCCAGTCCGTCGGTCTCAATCTGTTCTGCGTCAATGTAATTAATATTAATTTTGGTTAGCGTGTGAATACCGGCATGAATTAGAGATTCAGACAGTGATTTATAGGACTCTGTAAGACCAATATATTTGCCCACCAAAGCAATGGAGACTTCACCAGTAGGGTTGGCCTTGCGATGCACGACGTTCTCCCATTCTGAAAGATCGGCCTCGGGGCAATCGATACGTAAATGTTTGACCACCAGTTCATCCACTTTTTGGTCTCGGTAGAGCAATGGAATCTGGTAAATATTGTCGACATCAATGCCTGAGATAACCGCCTCTTTGGTCACGTTGGTGAATAACGCAATTTTATCTCTGGCGGATTTTGGTAAGTGATCGCTGACGCGGCACAATAGAATATCCGGCTGGATACCAATGCTACGCAGCTCCTTAACAGAATGTTGCGTTGGTTTGGTTTTTATCTCACCCGCCACCGCAATATAGGGCACCAAGGTTAAGTGCATGAACAGTACATTCTCAAAACCTTTCTCAATGCGCATTTGCCGAATGGCTTCTAGAAATGGCAATGACTCGATATCGCCGACGGTACCCCCAATCTCAACCAGAGCAACATCTACTTCGCCCGCACCCGCCTCAATGGCACTTTTCATTTCATTGGTGATGTGCGGTATTACTTGCACGGTACCGCCTAAATAATCACCTCGTCGTTCTTTCTTTAAGACGCGCTCGTAGATACGCCCTGTGGTGAAATTATTGCGTTGCGATAAGGTGGTGCGAATAAAACGTTCGTAGTGACCAAGATCTAGGTCTGTCTCCGCACCGTCCTCGGTGACAAACACCTCGCCATGCTGAAATGGACTCATGGTGCCGGGGTCGACGTTAATATATGGGTCAAGCTTCATTAGCGTGACCTCAAGGCCTCTGGACTCCAGCAGTGTGGCTAACGAGGCCGCAGCTATGCCTTTACCGAGTGAAGATACAACCCCACCGGTTATAAATACATATTTTGTCATTAAACGGCGCGCCTTCTTGAGAGGCTGAAAGTAAATGTTATTGGTTAATTAACAGCTATTTCAGAAGCACCGCGCATATTTAGATCAGTTCAAAAAAAGCATTGAAAGAGAAAATTTGGCTGTGCACCAGAAGGTTCTACATGATACTTGAGCACTGGGTTTTGAACAATCGCTTTCAGCGAGATAGTGAAAAAATTTCAGCCAGAGACCAAAATTGGCGGGGGCACCTGCTGCTGAGCGCAACAATTCTTTCTCTACACTCGACGCGTGCCGACTTAGGCTGAGTGATCAGCCAATTCGATCAGTTAACTGGACACTCCAACAAGACCCAATCACTTTGTAGCTGTTGATCTACCGGACACAAAACTACTTCGCTATCGACCTTAGGCATGGTTAACAAAGGCAATGCTTGTCGGCGCCAAGGAGGAATGCCCATTTCTTGGAGCCATTTTTTAAGGTTGAGCGAGTGCCCTTGTAATGCTTTTGGATTCACGACATGTGGTTTGGCAGCCAAACGCACACCATTTTGTTGTTCATTGCTGAGCAGTTCGCGCAGCTTATGCGTAGCGTCTACGCGAATTTTATGTTGATACAAATCAATCGGCTGATTAAGGTTTTGCCAATCGATAACAGGATGAGCTTCGGTTTCTTTCCCAATGCTGGACGGCATTACATACATATAGCCTCTGTAGAATCGGAATTGCGTACCACTTTCCTGCAACACGGCGGTGCTTTTAGGTGGATTATTGAATGCTGCCAGTAATCTGTCCATCAAGCGTTTGCTGGGAATGTGTAATTGCAGGCTAGACAGCCAAAAGCGCAGTAGATTAGCCTGTCGGGCCGTTGATAAGTGCTGCACATCCTCAAAACACACCGCGTGTGAATTATCTAATGGGTGCTTAGGGTGCTCACGTACCTCAGCCAAATCGGCAATTGCCACCTCGCGCATCAGACCATTTTCCTGCTCCAAATTATTGGCAGCGCGAGCGATGTTTTGCAAAGCATCAGGGCGAAAATTTCTTAATGCCGGCAGTAACTCGTGACGAATTCGATTGCGCGAGTAGGCCCGCGTTTGGTTGCTGGGGTCCTCTACCCAACGCAATTGATGCGAATTAGCATAGTCATTGATTTCTTGCTGCGTAGTACTCAGTAATGGCCGAACTAAGGTTGAATTGTAAAATGCTCTTTTAGAACGCAGGCTAGACAAACCAGCACTGCCTGAACCGCGCATTAGATTAAACAAAAACGTTTCAACCCTGTCTTGTTGATGATGACCAGTCATTAGCGTGGATTTAGGTTCAATTTGGTCGCTAAACCACTGATATCTCATATTTCTTGCTTCTAATTCAGAGCTTGACTTCAACTGCAGCTCGGTCTTTATTAGAGGCACACCCAGCTCTTCACATACTTGGGTACAATGCTCAGCCCATAAACGTGACTCAGGCTGCACGCCATGATCAACATGCAGCGCCGTGACTGAAATATCGTTGTCGTCTTGATGACTGACTTGATCCATTAGGTGTAGCAGCACCGTGGAATCAATTCCACCGCTGTATGCCACATAATAAAGGCCTGTTCGACTAAGTGCTAAATCTCCAAATAGCAGCTCTGCGAGAGCCTGTGCAGAGTAAATCATAGTAATTTCCGCTTCCGTACTTTAATGAAATAGTTATCCGAATGACCTTGTAACGCTACTTATGAAACCGTTAATTTTGTTCTAGTGGGGAGCTATTTCCTAAGTACTTTTTGTATAATTATTTTTAGTTTTTTTTGTAGTTTCGAATAGTTTCCAGCTTCAATATATTTAAAGCGGCCGTATACAATACCATAAAAGCAGAAAACATTGCTAGACCAATGAGTTAGATAACTTTTATTATGCAAAGTCTTTACACAATTTGACTATCCTGCAAGGAAAACATCAGGCCTTGAGTGATTAATAAATAACCCGAATATTTGCTTGGCCTACGATAGATTCGAGTTTATCGAGCATCAATTTATTAGGAATAACTCGCCATTCATTAGCGATATCTAACTTGCAGGTACCGCTCGCTGATCGGTAATCAAAGCCAACGCTGCACAAACCTTCTTCTGAGGGAGCAAGCACATTTTTCAATGCTTGTACTGACTGCTGATCGATTTGCTCCGCTTTCAACCGAATTTGCATATGTCGAGCCAACTGTGTTCGCGCTTGTTCAAGATCAAACAATTCATCCGCAGATAAACGAATATCGCCTGAAAAATGGTTATGGCTGGCCTTGCCTTTCACCACCAATACTTTGTCTTTATGAATAATGTCACGCCGTTGGTCGTAGAGTTCGCCATAGACGCCAACTTCAACGCGAGCGGTCTTATCATCGAGCTGCAAGAATGCCATGCGCGAACCGGACTTCATGGTCATGATGCGCACGCCAACCACCAAGCCTGCTAAGGTTACGGGTTTCTTGCCTTTGTCCTGCCCCACATCTAAATTCACCAAACGGCATGAAGTAAACTGATCCAATTCGTCAATCACCATATCAATCGGGTGACCACTCAAATACAAACCCAGCGTTTCTTTTTCGGCAGCAAGCAGATCTTCTTCTTTCCATTGCGCGACGTTTTGATAGGTTTGCACCGCTTCGGCTGGTGCGACAATACCAAACATATCGTTTTGACCCGCGGCGGAACTGCGATGTTGCTGATTAGCGGCGTCCAAGGCTAAATCAATGCTCGCAATCAAACTAGCACGATGCACACCTAATTCATCCAAGGCACCGGCTCTGACTAACGCCTCTAAAGCGCGCCGATTAACTTTTTTTACATCAACCCGAGCGCATAGATCATATAAATCCTTGAAGGCGCCGCCACGATTACGTGCTTCAATAATACTATCAATAACTGGTTTACCAATGCCCTTGATCGCGCCAAGACCATAAACAATGGTGCTGTCGTCTTTGGCACGAAACCCCAACTCGCATAAATTAATATTGGGATGCTGAACCGATAAACCAATTTGACCCGCTTCGTTGAGCAATATGACTACTTTATCGGTATTTTCCATGTCGGCTGACATACACGCCGCCATAAATTGCGATGGGTAATGTGTTTTTAACCATGCAGTTTGATAAGCAATTAATGCGTAGGCAGCCGAATGGCTCTTATTAAAACCGTACTCAGCAAAGTATTCCATCAAATCAAAAACATCTTTAGCGATATTTGCGGGCACATCGCGCTCAGCGGCGCCTGCTTCAAAAATAGCTCTTTGCTTGGTCATCTCCTCAATTTTTTTCTTGCCCATGGCGCGTCGCAAAATATCAGCTCCGCCCAAGGAATAACCCGCCATTTCTCGAGCAATTTCCATCACTTGCTCCTGATACAAAATAACCCCGTAGGTATTATTGAGGATCGGTTCTAACAATGGGTGTGAATAGCTGGTTTGCTCCTTACCATGCTTACGATCACAATACACTTTTTCCATACCAGCGCCCAGTGGGCCTGGACGGTACAATGCTACTAGAGCGACAATATCGTCAAACTGATCGGGCTTAAGGTTTTTGATCAACTCTTTCATGCCGGAGGATTCAAGCTGGAAGATAGCGGTGGTAGTGCCTGCCTTGAGCGTTTCGTAGGTGGCCGCATCGTCAAGCGCGAGCTTAGAAATATTCAGTAGTTCCTGACCATCACTCGCTTTAACCTCGTTGATCGCTTTTACTGCCCAGTCGATTATGGTGAGGGTTTTTAAACCAAGAAAATCAAATTTCACTAAACCAATGGTTTCTAAATCGTCTTTATCGTATTGAGAAACAATTTGTTCGCTGCCGTGCTCACAATAAAGTGGGGTGAAATCTGTTAAGTCGCTGGGAGAGATCACCACCCCACCCGCATGCTTACCGACATTGCGTGCCAGACCTTCTAACGTCAATGCCATGTCTATTAAGGCGGTAATTTCCTCCTCATTTTTATAGCGATCGTTAAGCTCTTCTTCCTGATCGAGCGCCTTGGTTAGCGTCATGCCCAGATCAAAGGGTATCAACTTGGCAACACCATCAACATGACCGTAGGACATGCCCATAACCCGACCGACGTCACGCACTACGCCTTTAGCGGCCATAGTGCCATAGGTAATTATTTGCGATACTTTATCGCGACCGTATTTTTGCGCTACGTATTCGATAACTCGCTCACGGCCCTCAATACAAAAATCCACATCAAAGTCAGGCATGGAGACACGTTCTGGATTCAAAAAACGCTCGAACAGCAAGACATGCTCAATGGGGTCGAGGTCGGTGATTTTCAATGCATACGCTACAATCGAACCCGCACCAGAACCCCGACCTGGCCCTACCGGAACGTCATTCTCTTTAGCCCACTGGATGAAATCAGCAACGATTAAAAAATATCCCGGAAAACCCATCTGCATAATTATTTCAAGCTCAAACTCCATGCGCGCTTGGTATTCGCTGCGCGCTTCTGGACTTGGGCCCTCAGGGTAGCGAATCAACATGACTTCTTCTAAGCCGGCGAACGATTGCTTACGTAAATGTGATTCAATAGTTTCGCCGTCGGGAACTGGAAAATCCGGTAAAAAATACTCGCCCATTTTCAACATAAAATTACAGCGTTGGGCGATGCGCAGAGTATTTTCAATAGCACTCGGAATATCGGCAAATAGCTCGACCATCTGCTCAGAACTCTTGAAATACTGCTCTGGCGTATGGTGCTTGACCCGACGTGTATCATTCAATACTCGGCCTTCATTAATGCAAACTCGCACTTCATGTGCATCAAAATCTGATTGCTGCATAAAGTGCACATCATTGGTGGCAACCAAAGGCATTTGCAGTTTCTCCGCGAGCTTGGCGGCACCGCCGATGTATTCTTCTTCGTAATCTTGGCCTATACGCGAAATTTCTATATAAAAACGATTTGGAAACAAGGTTTGATAGTCGAGTAATATTTTTTCGGCTAAATTTTCACGATTGGCAAGCAACGCTGCACCCAATTCACCTCTTAGTCCGCCTGAAAGACAAATCAAACCGGCGGTTTTACCAATCAACCACTCCTTCTCTAGAATCGGCTTACCGAATTGCTGACCTTCTCGAAAACCTCGGGAAATTAGCTCAGAGAGATTCACATAACCCTGTTCATCCTGAACCATTAACACGAGGCTATACGGTTGGTTCACCTTATCAGGGTTTTCAATATAAACTTCAGTGCCAATAAGTGGCTTAATGCCCTGAGCCATGCACTTATTGAAGAACTTCACGGCGCCGTACAAATTGCTAAGATCGGTGAGAGCTACCGCCGGCATTTGGTTTTGCAGAGTCTGCTCAATCAAATCGGGTAGCCGAACCATTCCATTGACGAGTGAATACTCAGAATGCAGATGGAGATGAACGAAAGAGGCAGACATGGCTAAATTATAAACCCTTCCAGTGAATCAAAATAGAGAATATCAAAGTAGAAAAATCAATATTATGAATAGTAAATTAGTGGACGTTAAAGAAGCGCCTTTACTGGCGCAAAACTTCGACGATGAATCGGCGTGACGCCAAATTCTTGTAGGGCATTACGATGTTGTATTGTGGGGTATCCGCTGTTTCGCTCGAAGCCGTATTGCGGGTAAAGCACAGCAAATTCTTTCATCATTTGATCACGAGCTACCTTCGCAACAATCGAGGCAGCGGATATACATGGTTCCAAGCCATCGCCACCAATAATGGCCGTTGCCGGAACGTTGAATTCGGGACAACGATTGCCGTCAACCAAAATTTGATCGGGGGATATTGCCAATGCAGAAACCGCACGCTGCATCGCCAGCATAGTCGCGTGTAAGATATTTAACTCGTCAATTTCCTGAATATTTGCTTCGCCCAATGCCCAACTAACAGCTTGTTCTTTAATCGCTACCGCCAAATTCTCACGGCGAGTGGCACTGAGTTTTTTTGAATCAGTGAGGCTCGGCAAATCAAACTGTTTAGGCAAAATTACCGCAGCCGTGACCACCGGACCAGCCAGTGGCCCGCGCCCTACTTCATCAACGCCTGCTATATTCAAACCTGAGATTCTGAAGCAGCACGTTCAAACAGCAGAGCCTCAATAGCATCGAAGGCTAGGTCACTTGAGGGCAGATCCAATTTGGGTGCTATCTCCGATAAGGCATCTTGCATCTTACGGTAATATTCTGGTTCATCAAGCAACCGAGATATTTCAGTCACCGCATTCTCCACAGTAGCGTCTTGCTGCAATAATTCGACGACAACAGGCGGATTTACTAAATGATTTGGCATAGATACGTGCTCCACCATCAAGGTATGCCTACCGATGAACTCATTCAATTTGCCCACTTTGTACATTACCACCATTGGTTTGGCGAATAATGCGGCTTCTAAGGCTGCTGTGCCAGAAGCTAATAAAGTCAAATCACACAAGGCCAACAAATCTTGGGAGCGACCATCAATAATTGTGACAGGATATTGCGCGGCGTTCAGCGTATCGACCAGATAACTACGAATTTTATCGCTTGCAGCGGGTACTACAAAACTTAAGTCTGGGTATTGCTGCGCTAAAACTTTAGTTGTTTCGAACATGATGGGCGCAAGCTTGGAAACCTCTCCCATGCGGCTACCAGGCAGTACAGCAACTAACTTTTGGCTCTCGACTTTGCACTTATTTTTGAGCAGCTCATCGATTTGCCAATTTGCCACTTTATTGGCCATTGGGTGCCCGACAAATTTAACTGGAGTATCATTTTTGATGTAGAAAGTTTCCTCGAACGGGAACAGAGTCAGCATCAAATTAACGGCTTTACGAATTTTCTTAATGCGCTTACTGCGCCATGCCCAAACCGTAGGGCTGACATAATGTACCGTCGGTATTCCAGATTCTTTCAGTTTTCGTTCTAGGGCTAAATTAAAATCGGGAACATCAATTCCAATAAACACATCTGGTCGCCAGGCTAGCATATGGTTACGAATGGTCCTGCGTATCTGTACAATTTCCCGCAAGCTCGAAAGCAGTCCCTCGAAGCCCATAATGCTGATTTTATCCATCTCAGCGAGAGTAGCCGCTCCTTGCTGCATCATTTGCGGCCCACATAGACCGACAAATTCGGCCTGCGGATAACGCGCTTTTATGGTTTTTATTAACTCGCTGCCTAAATAATCGCCGGATTTTTCACCTGCAACAATTCCAACTTTCATAAGCTTAGATTAGCGAACAAATAGGTAATGGGCATTGATTGATCGACATTACTTGATCGACACTGTTTAATCGACACAGCTTAACGAACTACGCCACGGCTTGAACTACTAATAAACTCGGCCAAACTGCTAACATGTTTGGATTGCCACTCTCGTGCAGCGAGTTCTTCCAGTGCGCGTTGCATTGTATGCCCAGAACGATAAATGATTTTGTACGCACGTTTAAGATCAAGCGTATCTTCCTTAGTAAAACCGCGACGGCGTAAGCCCCGAACATTGATCCCATGAGTGATAGCTTTATTGCCGGCCACCAACATGAATGGCGGAACATCCTGCACACAATAAGTACTGACACCGCAAAAACTATGTTGACCAATGTTCACGAACTGGTGGATTAACGTATAACCCGCCAACACCACAAAATCGCCAACGTGCACGTGGCCCGCCAAACTGGCGTTATTAGAAAACAATAGATCTGAACCCAATTGGCAGTCATGTGCAATGTGCACATACGCCATGAATAAATTATTATCGCCTATTCTAGTGATGCCTTGGTCATCCATAGTGCCACGATTAACAGTAATGTTCTCTCGAAACACATTATCATTACCTATGTGTACTTCGGTAGGTTCACCCGCGTAAGAAACCGATTGCGGTTCACCGCCGATGGCCGTAAATGGGAAAAACTGATTATTTTCACCGATAGTGGTGTGGCCATCAATCGAGACCTGTGAGAATACCCGTGTGCCGTCCCCAATCTTCACATTTGGCCCGATAACCGAATAAGCACCTACTTCTACATTAGTGCCGAGCTCAGCACCATCTTCAATTACGGCCGTGGGATGTACATCAACACTCAAATCAGACTCCAAAATTTAAACATCGTCGGGCTCTTACAATTGGGTATGCCGGTGGCTCTATATTATAAACACGCTAACGGCTTCATATTAAACACGCTAATGGCTTCTTATTAAACACGCTAACGGCTTCTTCTTAAATACCCTAACGGCTTTCAATTGACGAACTATCAACGGTAAAATATTTATTTAAACGACTTGGCCTAATTTTTACGTGAATTTGGTCAATTGAGTCGCTATAAATCTTTAAATGTAAACATTACTTCAGCTCTGGCTGCCACCTCACCGTCGACTTTAGCGACACCGCCACACTTCCACATATTTTTTATTTGTCGTAATAATTTTATTTCAAAAACCAGTTGGTCGCCTGGTTCAACAGGTCTTTTAAAGCGTGCTTTATCAATGCCTGTAAAATAATAAACTCGGTTTTGAGTGTCGATATCTTTACTATCATTACCAATACTTGCCAATATAGCGCTCGCCTGAGCGAGCGCTTCAATAATGAGCACGCCGGGCATTACCGGTCGATTAGGGAAATGACCTTCGAAGAACGGTTCGTTATAAGTGACATTTTTGATTGCCACTAAACTTTCTTCTTTTTCGGCTTCTAATATTCGATCAACCAATAGAAATGGATATCTATGCGGCAGATAGTTTTTTATTTGATGTATATCTAACAACGACACAATAGACTCCGAGCTAAAAATAAATCACTATCTTAGCAAAAGTAAAAAACTACTTAGCTGATAAGCGTTGTAGCACTTTTGCTGTGATATCAACTGATGGCCCAGCAAATAACACACCACTGCGTAGAATAAGGTCGTAAGACTCTTCTTTGGCAAGTTCTAAAACTTCTTTATCAACATTGCCTTGAATACTACGGGCAACTTCGTTACGTCTAACATTGAATGTGCGCTCCGTGTCTTCCGCCAACAGCTGTAATTCACGACGCTTGCTCTGATATTCCAACTGCTTGTTTTGCAAATCGGACGCTTCTAAAATTGGCGCATTTTTTTCAATGTCCTCTTTAAGCTTTACGAGAGAGTTTTGCAAATCAGAAATTTCTTTTTGTTTAGGTTCAAATTCCGCATTCAATTTTTCGAATTCCTTTTGCACGATTGGCAAACGATCCAAAATTTGGCGATTGTCATAAACTCCTATTTTCAGACCTGGTTCTTGCGCCTGAATAAATGAAGTTTGTAACATCGCTGTTGTCATTACCGCGAAAAGAAGTACGCTACGTTTTAACATTATAAAATACCCTAAAAATTGTTCTAACATCTTAATTTTAATAAATTAAAGACTTTTGCTGGAATCAAACATTGATACCATACAAAAGCCTTTATTAACTAGTAAACTTAGCCTAATTAGCTAGGCTTGTAAACCAAACTCTGCAAAGAAAGCCCTTAGCAATTTGTAAGAAAGCCCTTAGCGAATTACAAGAAAGCCCTTAGCGATTTGTGAAACAAGCCTTCATAAATTTTCAAAAAACAGCCCTGAACAGGTATTATAAACAGCCCTGAACAGGTGTTATAAACAGCCCTGAGCGTCCGTTATAAACAGCCCTGAGCGTACTTTATAAACAGCTACTGCAAAAGACGCCCAACCGTAAATTGAAATTCCTCTACTTCATCGCCCGGTTCATCATTCAATGGAATAGCATAACTAATAGACAATGGTCCGACTGGAGAAATCCAATTAAATCCGACGCCCGCAGAGAACCGCACTTCACCAAAATCAAAGTCCTCTTCGTCGGCAAATACTTGACCACCATCAACAAATAAAGCCAAACGTTTATCGAGTGCACCACCACCCACTGGCAAAAATAGAGATGCATTAAACAAAATTCGTTTGCTGCCACCAAATGGCTGTGGAAAATCTCCAGAATCTTGTGGACCAAGAGATCGCGCTTCGAAACCGCGAACAGATGAGGTACCACCTGCAAAATAATTTTTAAAGAACGGTAAACTCTCTGTATCACCAAAACCATCACCAAACGATACCGTCGCGCCGAGTTTAAAGGCCACTCGCCGAGTGATTGGGTAAAAGTAATTCCCATCGATATTTAGACGATAATATTCTAAATCGCTGCCAGGAGAGGTTGCCTCTAAGGAGGCTCGGAGACTTTTACCAGAGGTTGTGTATATCAAGCTGTCGCGAGTGTCATGCGCAAACGCTGCTGTGAAAGTTAGTAAATCATTGTTGGGGTTTTCTTCTACGAACTCGATTACCTCAGGCACAGAAAAAATATTACTTGATAAATCGATGCGCTCAAAACCACCACCAAATGACAATGAGTTATGCTCGTTTATCGGAAATAAGTAATTAACCGTGGCCGAAATAGAATCAGTAACAAATGCTGACGTATTAGCATTGGCGGAATCAATTTGCCGACTACTTAGACTGAAGGTTCGGCTGACCCCACTCTTGGTATGGTAAGGATTGGTATATTGAATACTAATAGATTCAACGAAGTCTGAACGCTGTACTGACAAATTAAGCTGATTCCCAGTGCCGAACAAATTGGCTTGCGATATGCTTGCTTGTATCAGTGCTCCGTCATCACCTGAGAAGCCTAAGCCAAATAAGAAACTGCCGGTAGGCCGCTCTTTAACCTTTACTTCTAAATCGACTTGATCATCTCTACCCGCTACTGGCACGGTTTCTATCTCTACTTCATCAAAGTAACTTAGCCGCTGTAAGCGAACCTTGGAACGATTAACACGACTGGGTGAAAAAGAGGCACCTTCAATTTGGCGCATCTCACGTCGAATAACTTTGTCATTCGTGAGCTTATTACCAGCCACATCTATCCGTCTCACATAGACTCGGCGGCCGGGCTTTATATTGATAGAAAAACCGACCGTCTTGGCTTCCGTATCGACATCGGGCACGGGCACGATTTCAGCATAAGAGTAGCCTTCCTCAGCTAATCGATCTCCCAGTACTTCTACCGTCGCATCGACAGCTGCTCGTGAATAAGTTCGCCCTGGAGCGATATAGACGAAGGGTAATAATTCTGCTTCAGGAACAACCAGACGACCATTAAGCACAAAATTAGAAACGGTGTACCGCTCTCCTTCCGAGATATTAACGGTTAAAAAGATACCGTCTTTCTCTGGCGAAATACTGACTTGATTCGAAATAATTTCAAAATCTAGAAAACCCTGGTTTTGATAAAAACTTCGCAGTGTTTCTAAATCTCCAGATACTTTTTCACGAGAATATTGGTCTGCTGATCCCCAAAATTTCCAGAACGCAACACTATCTTTTGACTTAAATTCGTCAAGTAACATGTTATCGCTGAAAAACTTATTTCCCACGATATTAATCTTCTTAATTTTCGCGGTTGCCCCTTCTTTTACATGAACTTTTACTTTTACACGATTACGAGGCAGGTCAATAACTTCAGTACCCACTTGGGCATTATATTTACCTTGATTCAAATATTGCCGATTTAGCTCTTGCTTAACCTCAGCTAGGACATCTGGTTTAAACACCCGACCTTCGACAAAATCATTGTCGGCCAATGCTTCAAGCAACGCTTCTTCTTTAATTAATTTATTACCAGCAAATTCAATCTCCGCGATAGAGGGATACTCAACTACCTTAACGATAATGACGGAGCCTTCGGTATTAATTTCAATGTCTTTAAAAAATCCAGTCTTGTATAGCTCTCGAATCATTTCTGACGAACTAACCGGATCAAACTGATCGCCCACTTTAATCGGTAAAAAATTAAAAACGGCACCTGCCGAAATACGCTGTAAACCTTTTACACGGATATCGGATACTTTAAATGCTTCTTGCGCACTGGCAGTCTGCATAACCGCTAGGCTAGTGAAACTTAACAATATCAATGACACTAAAATTTTTCTAATCATAAAATACTCGAAATTTTTGTTAGACTCGGATGAGCCTCAATAATTCTACTTTAAACCTTACTATTTTTTTCAATAAGCTTTAGTTGTTTATTACTATTAGTTCGTCAATATTAGTCGGTAATTACTCGTGAATAAAACGCATTGTCGTCGACCACCTAGCTAACGAGTAATAGTCAATTGACCTGTATTTGGACAAGCTCATGTGGATTGCAAGTTTAATTCAATAACCTAAAAATATCATTATAAAAAGCGAGGCTCATCAGGCCGATCAACAGCAAAACACCCACTCGCTGACCCACCGCGAACACTTTTTCTGAGACAGATTGACCAGCAACCAACTCAACGGCATACATTAATAAATGTCCCCCATCTAACATGGGAATGGGCAGCAAATTCATTACTCCCAAACTGATACTAATCACGGCTAATACCTGCACATAAGTCTGCCAGCCGATTTGAATTGCTTGACCGGCCACATCGGCAATTGTGATAGGCCCATTTACATTTTTGTGAGAGACTTGCAAGGTCACCATTTTCCAAAGCATTCTAAAAGTAAGAGAAGACATCAACCACGTTTTTTCAACACCGTAGTTCAATGCTTCTAGCGGAGAACGGCTCACCGAGATTAACTGGTCGGGCCTTAACGGTGTAAATACTCGCGCGATACCCAAGCGGCCAATTTCCTCCCCGTTAATTTGCACTGCTTCAGGGGTGGCCTGCAAGGCTATCTTGAGACCTTGACGATCAACCACAATTGCCAATTCACGATTGGCTGCTGGACCAACAATCGAAACCAAATCTTGCCATGTGTTGGTTGCTTGTCCGTCAATGGAAAGCACTTTATCACCTGCCAATAAGCCAGCCCTCGCGGCGGGAGTACCACTTTCTACGCGCTCTAATTCGGTAGTCGATGGCGGACGAACTCGGACAAAACCCAAACGATACATAAGACTGCCTGGATTAATATTGTAAATAGGAATCTCAGAGGTTTGGATTGTAATATTTTTCCTGCGGCCACTACTTTCGATCTCTAAATCAATGTCTTGGCCTTTGAGGACTTGATTAAATATATATAAATCATGTTGTAACAAATACGCTGCCGAACGGCCATCCACGGCAACTAAGGTGTCTCCAGAATTAACGCCAGCTTCAGCTAGGTTAGAAGTTTCCGGTAATTCACCAAAGACCGGCACCACGCGTGGTTCTGTCGCCATGCCCAGCAACATGAAAAGTAAAATGGCAAATAGAAAATTGATTCCGGGGCCTGCAACCACGATCAAGCTGCGCTTCCAGATAGGCTGAGCGTCAAAAGCGCGATGGGCTTCTTCGGATTTTATTGGTTCATCGGTGGCTCCTTCACCTAGCATTTTGACATAACCACCCAAGGGAATGGCACCAATCACATATTCGATTTGATCTTCGCCATGAACTTTTTTCCAAATTGGTTTGCCAAAACCAACCGAATATCGCAATACCTTGACCCCCAATTTGCGCGCTACCCAAAAGTGCCCGAACTCGTGGACCGCCACCAATATGCCAATGGCAATTAAAAACCCAAATACGCTGTATAAAAAACTCATTTACCTAGCCCTTGTATGACCCTTATATTAGCCCTTGTATTAGCTTTGCGATGACGCGCATCGAAACTGCCGATAAGTACCGATTATACTTTCAATCACTTGTCTCTGTAATAACTTGTAGATCTAAAATCATGTTTATAGATCTAAAATCAGTTTCAGAAAGACCCTAGTTTATACGTGTGCAACCGAGAAGGCCTTCACATCCCCAATGAGTCTAGCTTCGCACTTGCAAGGCCACGTGCTTCGTTATCGATCCGTAATACATTGTCAATACTGGTTATTTCACAAGCGTCTAACTTGTCAAGGGCGGCTTCTATCACGATTGGTATTTGTGTAAAACCGATACGTTTGTTTAAAAATGCGTCAACCGCTACTTAAGCACTGCAGGAGCGGAACCACCCTGCTCGGCGGCTTGTCTGGCCAGCGCCAGACACGGTAAGTTCGACATGTCCGGTTTGTGGAAGTCGAGTTGCGCTATCTCTGTGATATCTAAGGTTTTGGCTCCCGACGCTATGCGCTCAGGCCAACTAAGAGCGTGAGCAATCGGAATGCGCATATCGGGTGATCCAAGCTGAGCTAGAAACGAACCATCGCAGTATTCCACCATTGAATGAATAATGCTTTGCGGGTGCACGACGATATCCACACGATCAGCCGATAAACCAAACAAGGCAGAGGCCTCAATTAGCTCCAACCCTTTGTTCATCATGGTTGCTGAATCAACAGATATTTTTTGCCCCATTGACCAATTCGGGTGAGCACAAGCCTGTTCAGGAGTTATATCGGCAAGTTCATTCCAAGGTTGGCCTCGAAACGGACCTCCAGAGGCAGTGAGGTGGATTTTGCATACGTCTGACTTAGATTGATTATCAGGTAGACACTGAAAAATGGCATTGTGCTCACTGTCTATTGGCAAAACAGTTGCCCCGACTTGCTGAGCTTCACGCATAAACAAGTCACCGGTCATCACCAGTGGCTCCTTGTTAGCAATCAATACGCGCTTGCCCGCTTTTACGGCTTCTAAAGTGGGCAACAAACCCGCTGCCCCAACAATCGCCGACATCAGTGATTCGCTGCTTGAGTCCGCCGCAATCTGATTAATGGCCTCCTGCCCAGCCAGTACTTCAGTTTCCGTCGCCGAAGAGGTCTTTAAAACCGCTGCCAATTGCTCAGCGGCAGCGGCATCAGCCATAACCGCAAACTGGGGTTGGAACTGTTCGCACTGAGCCAACATTTTCTCTACATTAGTATTGGCACTTAAGGCAACAATCTTATATCGGTCATGGTGACGAGCCACCACATCTAAAGTGCTCTGTCCTACGGACCCTGTGGAACCTAAAATACTGAGTGTATGCATGAAAAAACCAACCTCTGAGTAAACCTTTGGTAAATATAATTAGTAACTAAACCTACATGTAATCTAGATAGATGAGCCCCATTACAAAAAAAGGCGCGCCCGCTAATAAACTATCAATTCTATCCAGTACCCCGCCGTGACCGGGTAGTATCTGGCTACTGTCTTTAATGCCCGCATGGCGCTTTAACTTACTCTCAAATAAATCACCAAACACCGAAATGACCGCGGTAGTAAGCACCGTGATCAACAATAAAAGTGCAGAACTCGGTGCGAACCAATAAAATAACGTGGGTAGAAAAATAACTGCAACTAAAATTAAACCACCAAATAAACCTTCCCAGGTCTTACTGGGGCTAACAATGGGCGATAGCTTTGTCTTGCCAAATTTACGACCAAAAAAATAGGCGCCGATATCGGCAGCCCATATTGAGACAAAAAAGCAAAGTATCCAATATGCCCCATTCTCAGAACTCTTAAGTTCAATAACAACCCATCCACCAACGGCCAATATCGCAACGCCTAGTAGCAATTTAAGCGTCGTATGATGTAGAAAATTTAAATGATCGCTTACTGTAAACCAAATGAGTCCCAACCAGACAATACAAGCGATAGGCGCTAAGAAATACAATGGCACAAATCCAGCTTGTAGAAGAAACAAGCAAATCGCGAACAAACTGTAACTAAAAATTTGCCCGTTAAGACTCTGAATACCAGACATCGCCAACCATTCCCAAAAACCAATTAAGACCACCAGTGAAATGAATAGGCGCCAAAAGATCGTGGACTCAGCGAATAACGCTGTTAGAACAATGAGGAGCAATACCAGAGCCGTTATTACTCTTTGCTTAAGCATGCTTTTCAACCGGAGACACTTCTACGTCATTTAAGTCGTCAGAAATTTCGGTTGGCTGTAGCTCTACGCTATTTTTCGGATTCCTATTTTCTGGAAGTCGGTCAAAGGCTCTACCAAAGCGCCTATCTCGACGCGTGTATTTCAGCAAAGCATCGGTAAATGCGTCACTATCAAAGTCCGGCCATAGTATGTCGGTAAAATAAAACTCTGAATACGCGGATTGCCAGAGCAGGAAATTGCTGATTCGATATTCTCCGCTAGTACGAATAAATAAATCTGGATCAGGAATTTCTGAAGTTGAAATATAGCTCTGTATTTTCTCTTCGGTTATGTCCTCAGGACTTAGCTCTCCGTCTGCTACCTGTTGGGCTAAATGCTTACAAGCCTGTGTAATATCCCATCGACCACCATAGTTAATGGCCGCATTTAGAACTAGCTTAGTATTATTAGCGGTAATAGCTTGAGCTTCGTCTGCCAATTGCTGGAGGGGTTCATTCAATCTTGTCAGGTCACCTAACAAGCGCAAACGCACACCGTTTTCATTGAGCTTCTTAGTTTGAGTTTCTAAGGCATGTCCGAGCAAATCCATAAGTGCATTTACTTCTGACTCCGGTCTATTCCAATTTTCGCTACTGAACGCGAATATCGATAAATAAGGGATTTCATGTTCGATGCAACTTTTAATTAAACTTCTAACCGCATCGACTCCACGTTTGTGCCCGGCAACTCTGGACAATCCATGGGAATTGGCCCAACGACCATTGCCATCCATAATCACTGCCACGTGCATGGGCTTTGGAGTGATTAAAAGATCGCGTTTAATCTTTTTTCGTTTAAAAAAGTTCCACATTATGGTTTAAGTTTACAGTACCTTATGTAAAGTACGATAAAAATTAAACAGTTAAAATTTCAGCTTCTTTTTCTTTCACGACTTCGTCGATTTGCGCCACATACTTATCCGTCAGTTTCTGCACATTATCGTGTGCTTGTTTATCATCGTCTTCGGATATTTCTTTTTCTTTAAGAAGCGACTTAAAATCGGAATTTGCTTCGCGACGAATATTACGTACCGCAATTTTACCATTTTCACCTTCACTGGCTGCGATTTTGACCATTTCTCTACGACGTTCTTCAGTTAATGGCGGCAGTGGAATTCGAATAAGATCTCCCGCAGTCATTGGATTTAAACCCAGATTTGCTTCCAAAATGGCGCGTTCAACGACGGGCACCATTGCTTTTTCCCAAGGCTGAACGGCCAAAGTTCTAGCGTCTTGCACAGAGATATTCGCTACCTGCGCAATCGGTGTAGCCGTTCCATAGTAATCGACACTTAGGTGATTAATAAGGGTCGGGCTTGCTCTACCCGTTCTAATTTTAGCCATTTCACCGCGCATTGACTCAATACTCTTAAGCATGCGTTGCTCGGCATCTTTTAAAATTTCATCAATCATGATTCACTCGCTAAAATTAATATTAATGTAACACCGCTTTTCTAAAAGGTATATGTCTATTGGTCACCTGTGATTAGAGTACCAATTTCCTCGCCCAATGCCATCTTAGTAAGCGCACCTTCATCGGAGATCGACAACACGCGCAAATTCATATTGTTGTCTCGGCACAAAGCAATTGCCGTGGCATCCATAACGCCTAAGCGTTTCTGTAAAACCTCATCGTAAGTCACTCTGTCATACTTAGCCGCATCTGGATTAGTCACCGGATCGGCATCGTAAACCCCATCAACCTTAGTAGCTTTAACCAGTATGTCTGCGTTAATCTCAGCGGCACGCAAACTCGCTGCCGTATCGGTAGTGAAATAAGGATTGCCAGTGCCGGCCGCAAAAATTACGACACGCCCTATGTTTAAATGTTTTAGCGCTCGTAAACGCACATAAGGTTCTGAAACGGGTGAGATAGGAATCGCCGATTGCACGCGAGCTTCGATACCAATCTGTTTCAGGCCTTGCTGCACTGCTAATGCGTTCATAACCGTGGCCAACATACCAATATAATCGGCTGTGGCTCTCTCGATTCCCGATTCAGAAGCGCTAATACCTCGAAAAAAATTACCGCCACCAATAACCACTGCCACTTGCACACCAGACTCAACGACGCTGGCTATTTCTTTGCAAACATTGTTCAATGTCTGCGCGTCAATACCGAACTTTTGATCGCCAACAGTGCCGGCTAAGGCTTCACCGCTAAGCTTAAGCAATATTCGCTTAAAAGAGGTTGAAGATTTAGCTTGCTTCTTGTCAGACATAGACGTTTGCACCTTACTGTATGATCGTTTTTATTGGTGTATCGACCAATGATTGAAATTGATTAATTTATTTACCCGCTTGTTCCATTACTTCGGCGACGAAATCATCTTCTTTCTTCTCTATGCCCTCGCCCACTTCATAACGAACAAACTGTTGTACATCGGCACCAGCCGATTTTAATAACTTTTCAACGGTTTGATCTGGATCTTTGACGAAGGGCTGGCCTTTTAAGGTTACGTCGTTTAGGTACTTCCTGATTCGACCATCGACCATTTTTTCCATAATCTCTGGTGGCTTACCACTTTCAGCCGCTTGAGCGGTAAAAATTTCACGCTCTTTAGCTAATAAATCAGCGGGCACTTCTTCAACCGATACACACACAGGCTTGCTAGCCGCCACGTGCATAGCGATGTCTTTGGCTAAATCTTGGCTGCCGCCAGTGATGCGAACTAGCACGGCAATCTTATTACCGTGCTGATAGGCACCAATGGTTTCGTCGTCTCCCGCCCCAACAATTTCGAAACGGCGGACGCCAATATTTTCACCAATCTTTTGAATCAAAGACTGACGCGCTTCTTCCACCGATTGGCTGCCGTCAATTGAGCTGTCCGCCAAGGCCTGCATATCGGCTGGTTTATGCTTCATTACCGCTGTAGCTACTTGATTTGAAAAAGCTACAAAATTTTCATCTTTAGCAGAAAAATCGGTTTCACTATTTACTTCAATAGCGACACCGGTACCACCTTCAACCAATGTAACGATAGTGCCCTCAGCTGCGATTCGGCCCGCCTTTTTATCGGCTTGTGCTGCTCCGCGCTTGCGTAATTCTTCAATTGCCAATTCAATGTCACCATCGGTTTCAGTAAGAATTTTCTTACATTCCATCATGCCTGCGCCGGTTCGCTCGCGCAGTTCTTTAACTAATGCGGCAGTAATTGCCATATCGTCACCTATCTAATTCTAAAAGCTTAAAATATATGTCGTAAAAGCACTCTAAGATGCTTTTTCTTTAGCCTGTGAAATCCATTCTTCACGATCGATGCGGCCTTTGAAATTTAATTCACCATCAATACGTTCTACATCTTCGGGTGTGAAATCCGCTATCTGTTGAAAAGTGGTAATTCCAAGCCCGTGCAACTTACCTTCGATTACCGGACCAATGCCGTTAATGTCGGTTAACTTATCACCGTCCGCTGAGGCTGCTTTCTTTTTAGGCGCGGCCTTAGCTTCTTTTTTAGGAGCCTCAGCTTCTTTTATAGGAGCCTCAGCTTTCTTTTCCGGAACAGCCTCAGCTTCTTTCATAGGAGCCTCAGCTTTCTTTTCTGGGGCTGTTTTAGCGGCGACAGGTGCTGCTATTGGGGTTTCGGTATCATCCACCTCTACATAATCACTCGCATCACCTTCCGCAACTGCAGGCTTTATTTGCGCTGCTTCACGAGCCGAAATAATAACATCGGCTACTTTTTCAGTGTAAAGACGGATAGCTCGAATAGCATCATCATTACCCGGTATTACGTAATCGATTCCGTCTGGCTGGCAATTGGTATCAACAATCGCGACCACTGGTATTCCAAGTTTATTGGCCTCAGATACGGCAATGTATTCTGACTTTACATCGACCACAAACAAGGCATCAGGTAGGCCTTGCATGTTTTTGATTCCACCTAAACTACGCTCCAACTTGATGCGCTCTCGATCGAGGGTAAGAGATTCTTTTTTACTTAGATGTGCGCCGGTGCCTTCCACCAATTGAGTGTCGAGTTCTTTCAATCGTTTAATGGAATTTTTGACCGTTTTGTAGTTGGTCAACATGCCGCCTAACCAGCGATGATTAACATAGGGTGTGCCAGCTCGTTCAGCAGCTTCTCGAACCAGTTTACTGGCAGACCGTTTGGTGCCTACCATCATTACAGAGCCACCATTTCCGACGATGCTACCAATATAGTTCATGGCATCATTAAACATGGGGAGCGTCTGCTCTAGATTGATAATGTGAATTTTATTGCGCTCACCGAAGATAAACGGGCGCATTTTAGGTGACCAGTAGCGTGTCTGATGACCAAAGTGTACGCCTGCCTCAAGCATCTGGCGCATAGTAACGTCTGACATAGTTGTACTCCAAATTGTACGGGTTTAGACAAATCCAATAATCCAATTGGTTAACCTCAAATTAATGATCTCTAATCTTTTCGAAGAGGTTTTAAAAAACCACTATCAAAGACTTAGAGTAGAGCCGTGACTTGGAATTAAAATCCGAACATTCAGATTGTTAGTATCCAATAAAATCAAAGCCTTACATCAATAAAAAGCACCCAACCAACTGTAATGATAATAGGATGATTTAAGTTGAGGCGCGTTTATACCATAGCGGCTATAGTGCAACAAGAGTGCAACAAGATTTATTAGTCAATTATCCCATCACAAAACTCTGAGATAACCACGGTGTATTGCTTGCCCCACCTTATTTTTTGACATTAATCCATAATATAATTGGTCGAACTTTAATAACCGCCTAAGCCTATATTTTTGTTACAATCACGCACTTTCTGACAGGCAATTAATAAAACCAACTCTTCGCAATGAGCGTCACGATAAAAACCAACCAAGAAATAGAAAAAATGCGGGTCGCTGGTCGTTTAGCGAGCGAAGTATTAGACATGATCGATGAACATGTAGTGAGTGGCGTTACTACAGACGAACTGAATAAAATTTGTCATGACTATATTGTGCAGCAACAAGATGCGATTCCCGCGCCACTCAATTATCGAGGCTTTCCTAAATCCATTTGTACCTCGGTAAATCATGTTATTTGCCATGGCATTCCAGGAGAAAAGCGCCTAAAGAAAGGCGATATTATTAACATCGACGTCACGGTTATTAAAGATGGCTATCACGGTGACAATAGTCGTATGTACTATGTTGGCAAACCTAGCATTATGGCAAAACGATTATGTGACATTGCACGAGAATCTATGTTTCTGGGCATCGAGATGGTAAAACCCGGCGTGCAACTAGGCGATATTGGCCATGCTATTCAAAACCACGCAGAAACTAATAATTTTTCTGTTGTACGAGAATATTGTGGCCACGGAATTGGTAAAGTTTTTCATGAAGAACCACAGGTTTTACATTATGGCCGCCCCGGCACTGGCATGGTATTAGAGGAAGGAATGACCTTTACCATCGAACCTATGATCAATGCCGGTAAACGTGAAACTCGATTGTTATCGGATAATTGGACGGTGGTAACCCGAGATCATTCTTTATCTGCTCAATGGGAACACACTCTATTGGTAACCGCCACCGGACATGAAATTTTAACCACATCGGCGAATGCCGTATTGTCGTAAATCACTGTTTTGCGTTTAGTAAAAAGTAAACTCCTCAATGTTGGCGTTTTCAAAGATCAGCTCGAACGCAATTTGAACAAGGACGGCAGCCTGCCGTTAGCGCCATTTAAAAAAACCATTAAAAATGCGCTTGAAGAGCTGCGCTCTCATCAAAACCAAGGTGTATCAGCGCCCGAGTTAGTTGCCAAATACACGTGGATGATGGATAAGCTGGTGACGATAGTTTGGGAGCACTGTGCGTCAGACCAAGATGATAAGATTTCAGTCGAATTGCTGGCCGTTGGAGGCTATGGCCGCGCAGAGCTGCATCCTTTTTCTGATATTGATTTATTAATACTGCTTAAAGAAAATCTTTACGATGATATTCAAAGTACCGTAGAACCCTTTCTGCGATTCTTGTGGGATATTGGGCTGGAAGTTGGTCACAGTGTTCGATCGAGCAAAGACTGTCTGAAAGAAGCCAGGGACAACATCACTATAATGACCAACTTGTTGGAAGGTCGACATTTAAGCGGCGATAGTGAATTGTTTACGGCCCTCGATGATAAATTACGCAATGGCCGAATTTGGACTCCTGACCGTTTTTTTAGTGGCAAATTTGAGGAACAGCGACTTAGACATCATCAATACCAGAACTACACGTATTCCTTAGAACCCAACATTAAAGAAAATCTAGGAGGAATGCGCGACCTGCATATGATTTTATGGGTCTACAATCGCCATTATGGAGTTAAGTCATTTAAAGAAATGCACGAACATGGATTGATTGACGACAGCGAGTACCGATTACTGGTTCGTGCACGCAACATTGTCTGGAAGATTCGTATTGGCTTGCATTTAATCACCAATCGCCATGAAGACCGTTTGATGTTTGACGCGCAACGTCAACTTGCCGAAGAATTTGGGTATCAAGATACCAAGTCGCACCTTGCTGTAGAGCAATTAATGAAGCGCTACTACAGCAATGTGCAACATATTTTGTATTTAAATGAAGTGCTACTTGAACACTATCGTATTAGCAATAGTGGTCGCTTGACTTCACTGAGCAGGGGCCGCCATCTCGATGACAATTTTGATTTGAAAAACAAGTTGATCGGCTTGCGCGAGCCCGATTTATTTAGCAAAGATCCAGTGCAAATACTAAAACTATTTGTATTGATGCAAGAGCATAAAATTGATGGCATTCATCCCGATACAATTCGTGCAATACGTGCAAATTTGGAACAAATCAATCATCAATTTCGCTCAAATCCTAATACCAAAGCCTTATTTCTAGAAATTTTTAAAGATAAAGGCATAGGCTTAACTAACGTTTTGGCGAGAATGAATTCATATGGTGTATTGGGTGCCTATCTTCCTGCATTTGGCTCAATCGTGGGGCAAATGCAACATGATTTATTTCATGTCTATACCGTTGATGGACACACATTGATGGTGCTCAAAAATCTCACTAGTTTGCGTGAGCATCCTGACGAGTTTCCAATGGCCTCAGAAATACTAAATGATCTATACAAACCTGAAAGACTGTTTATAGGCGCTTTGTTTCACGATATTGCTAAAGGTCGTGGAGGTGATCATTCTGAACTAGGTGAAGTGGATGCGTACGATTTTTGCATAGCCCACGGAATGAGTGAATACGATGCGAAACTAGTTGGGTGGTTGGTATTAAGACATTTAATGATGTCGCATTTCTCACAACGTCGTGATATCTCTGACCCGGAGGTGATCAAGGATTTTGCCGATATAGTTGGTGACAAAGAACATTTAGATAATTTGTATCTTCTGACCTTAGCGGATATTCGCGGCACCAGTCCTAAGGTTTGGAATGCTTGGAAGGGGCAATTGCTCCTAGAACTTTACAATGCCACCCTAAAAGCCTTACGCCAAGGCGTTGCAACTCCGATGAATATTGTCGAGCATATTGCGGATGATCAACAAGCCGCGATGGCATTATTAACCGAACAGCTGGGCGAAAACAATATCGATGAGGAACAGGTTCGACAATTTTGGAGCACCCTACCGTCCGAATATTATATTCGCAATGAACCCTACTATATTGCGTGGCACGCCAGCAGCCTATTACAGGCTTCAGGCATTGGCATTCCATTAGTGTCAATACGCTACAGCGAAAGGCTAGAAGGCATTATGATCTTTGTATTCGCGCCGGAAACTCGAAATTTATTTACGCAAGTAACGGCAGCTTTCGATGACTTGGATCTAAATATTCTTGAGGCGCGCCTGCAATCCAGTAAAAATGGTTTTGCGTTATATTCCTTTAGAGCGACGGTACCTGAAGCGCAGTCGGCGCAGAAAATAAGTTATACACGCTCGCTCGAAAAGCAATTACGCAGTCTGATTCTAAAGAAAAAGTCTACCAGCCTGATAAGAAGACGCAGTGCATCAAGAGCATTAAAACACTTCCCTATAGAGCCCGAAGTCAGTTTTTCGTTCAATCATCCAGCGTACACGACGGTGGATGTGGTTGCTCAAGACCAACTTGGTTTGTTGCACAATGTGGCTTTTATATTACAGGAAAATGACCTTTATTTAGTCAGTGCGCGGGTAGCCACGTTCGGCGCGCGAGCAGAAGATATTTTCTTTGTTCGTCAACATGATCACACACCCGTAACAGATGAAGCAAAACTTGCTAAACTGGGCAAAGAAATATGTGCGGCCCTAGATAGGCGGACTGCGGCCGAGAAACGAAAAGCCACTCTGAAGGAAGCAGCGGGCTAGTTTTTTAAAAAGTTTTGTATTTAGACCAAAATTTGCGTAGCGGATGATCGCTGCTTATTAGATAATCTCGCTAATTCTAAAGGCTTACTATGTAAAACGCTAAAGGCTTACTATGTAAAACGCTAAAGGCTTAAATATAAAACGCTAAAGGCTTAAATATAAATTACTAAAGGCTTTTCTTAACTTAATCCAAAACCCTATTTACGCTATTAAATATTACCTATGGAGATGCTATGACTGATCAGTCATCCTCAGCTGTACAAAGCACGATTAACGAAGCTTTTGAAAATCGCTCATCGCTCAAGCCGAGCAGCGTTAGTGCTGACATAAAAAATGCAGTTGAAACTGCTATAGAATTAATAGACAGTGGCAAAGCGCGTGTTGCCGAAAAGATCGATGGCCAATGGGTGGTTAATCAATGGTTGAAAAAGGCCGTATTACTCTCATTTGCAATTCGTGATAACGAACTAATGGTAGGCGGCGAAACCAATTATTTCGACAAAGTTCAGTCGAAATTCGCTGACTATGACAATGCACGATTTCAATCGGAAGGCTTTCGAGTGGTCCCTCCTGCTGCGGTGCGCAAAGGCTCTTACATTGCGCCGGGCGTAGTGGTGATGCCCAGTTATATCAATATTGGCGCTTACGTGGATTCCGGATCAATGGTAGATACATGGGCGACAGTTGGTTCATGTGCGCAAATAGGTAAGAACGTGCATCTCTCCGGCGGCGTGGGTATTGGTGGTGTTCTAGAGCCCATTCAAGCAGGCCCCGTGATTATCGAAGACAACTGTTTTATTGGAGCTCGCAGTGAAATTGTAGAAGGCGTGATCGTTGAGGAAGATTCGGTTATTTCAATGGGCGTCTATATCGGCCAAAGTACCAAAATTTTGGATCGTGAAACAGGCGAAGTCACTTATGGCCGGATTCCCGCAGGGTCTGTGGTCGTATCGGGTTCAATCCCTAGCAAAGACGGCACGCATAGTTTGTATTGCGCTGTGATCGTTAAAAAAGTAGATGCTAAAACTCGCAGCAAAACTGGCTTAAACGAATTATTGCGAGTGGACTAAACGGAAAATGCTTTTGACTGATGAGTAGACGTGCATTGATCTCTAATCCCACATTGGAACTGACTAAGCAGCTGATTGCTATTCAGTCGGTTACGCCTGATGATGGGGGCTGCCAAAAGATTATAGCCGAACGTTTGAGCGCCATCGGTTTTACCGTGGAGTCTATGAACTTTTCGGATGAGCATGGCGAGGTGCATAATTTTTGGGCCCGACGCGGCTCTACGCAACCTTGTTTAGTCTTTGCCGGACATACGGATGTTGTGCCGACCGGCGATCCAGATCACTGGCAGAGTGCTCCATTTACGCCGACTGAACGTAATGGTTTTTTGTATGGTCGCGGTGCTGCAGATATGAAAACGTCACTTGCGGCGTTTGTTACCAGTATCGAAGAATTTGTTGCTGAACATCCTGATCACCAAGGCTCTATCGCATTATTAATCACCTCAGACGAAGAAGGCCCTGCTACCTGTGGCACCGTCAGGGTTATAAAAACATTAGCTGACCGCGGCGAGCATTTTGAATACTGCCTTGTAGGTGAACCGAGCTCCAGCGATAAACTAGGTGACACTATTAAGAATGGCAGACGAGGCTCACTCGGCTGCGAGTTAACCGTTAAAGGTGTGCAAGGACATATTGCCTACCCTCAGTTAGCAGATAACCCCATTCACCATTGTGGCAATATCATTAATACCCTCACCGCCATTGAATGGGATCAAGGCAACCAACACTTTCCACCAACAAGTCTGCAAATTTCAAATATTAATGGTGGAACTGGCGCAAGCAATGTTATTCCTGGAGCCGTTGATATTATGTTTAACTTGCGTTTTTCGACGGAAATTACCGATCAACAAATCAGAGATCGCGTAGAAGAAGAATTGAATATTTTGGGCGTTGATTACGATATTAAGTGGACGCTTTCTGGCCAACCATTTTTAACCGAGCAAGGAAAATTGGTTGACGCCTGCCAAAACGCGGTCGCCAGTGAACTGGCCGTCAAATCGGAGTTATCGACCAGTGGAGGCACATCAGACGGTCGATTTATTGCCACCACTGGCGCGCAAGTGGTCGAGCTTGGCCCCGTTAATGCAACAATTCATAAAATTGACGAGTGCGTGGCATTGGAAGTACCCGAACAATTATCGAAGATTTACACTCAAGTACTTAAAAACATTCTTCTTTGAATAATTTAGTGAGCATAATGATCGGCCGATAGATAAAAGCCGATAGAAATAAGCCAGTAGTAAAAAGCCCTTAGCGAAAGCCTGTAGAAATAAGCCTGTAGTAAAAACCTTACAAAAAGCCAACGATTTTCGTCTAGGCTATTTTTTTCAAACCGTTTCTACCAAAGGTGAAATGCACGCTTATTCGAAAAAGCAACTGTAAACGTTTCGTACTTCCAAAGAGTATAGCTCTTATGAGTTCCAACGGGTGCCGTAACACTATTGGGCTCGCCCAATATAGCACGCACTTGTGCTTCCGTTTTCCAACGAATTTGTTCACGACTTTGTGCTTGAGCACTTTGCACCTGAACAACAGCGCTAACAAGCAACGTCAATAACAAAGTAACTAATATTTTTTTCATCCTAAATCACCTATTAAGTAAATGCCCTGTCCAGATCAGTCTAACAGGGAGTCCGAAGTGACGGCAGACCCTGTCAAATTTTTAACCCTTGGTAAACAATTTTGATACTAAATTATCGACAACTGATAGGTATTCTCAACGCTTCTTATTCAAAAGAGTAACGACTTTTGAGTCAATTTATCTGTTTAGGCATTCCGTTGTTTGAAATACGCATCTTTGCGCACAATCAAGCCGTCTTTGAAAGTCAGTATATCCACGCTTAAATATTCTTCTTTACTACCGTCGGCATGCTCGACACTGCGACGGTATTCACAATAAGCTTTTTCGCCGACAATTCTCGCATCCAAAGTTTCCCAGTGCACATTTTTAACCTTTTCAAATAAACCCGCAAAAACGTCATGAATCTCGTCTTTACCCGTAAACCGCACGCCATACTCTTCTGGACCAGCGGCATGGTCAAACACAGCATTATCATCAAAATAAGCCATTACAGCGTCAACGTCGTTGGCATTAAAGGCGTCTCCGATGGCATCGAGTAAAGCTCGGTTTAGTTCAGTCATATTTAATTCCCAATCAGCGGTTGATAAGAGCTAGCGATTTTTTAAAAAATTCGCTGCTAGGGTCAGACAATACATTGAGTTCGTCAAAGTGATCTACTTCTGGGACCACGTAAGAATTGATCTCACGATCAGCACTTTGATACGCCTCAACGTACATATTCGTTTGGCGGTGAAACTCCGAGGTTTCCGCGCCCCCCACCACCACCAATTGTGGTGCATTGGTGATTGGCGGGTGTTCGGTCATCGGGCTTTGCTCATGAGCTTCTTGTGAATCCATGCGCAAGCCTGCATTGAGCGCTTCCGTCAGCCGCACTGGTTCCAAATAACTAAGTGGTGAAACGGGAATACCCGATTTCACCAGCTCTTTAGGTAGAGCGGGATGAAAAGTAGTCCAATCCGTAGCCATCATCATTTGCGTGATATGACCGCCGGCTGAGTGCCCCATTACAGAAAATCGATCTCTATTGATACCCAAATTGTCAGCTTGGTGCCAAAGAAAACACAATGACTCTCGAGCTTCTTCACTAATTCGAGTAATACTTACTGCAGGGCACAAATCATAGCCTAACACCACCACGTTGATACCAGCCTCTACAAAAGGCGTCGCAATAAAACTGTAGATAGATTTATCACCACGCTGCCAGTAACCACCGTGGACATAAACCAGAGTGGCTGCATCGGCAGCGCCACAGCTAAACAGGTCCAATAATTGTCGTTCACCTTTGCCGTATCTAATATCCAATTTAGAATCGAGTAAATCACGGGTTGCAACACTCCGATCTTGCCAGTCGGGAATCACGGTCACTTCATAATCTGGTCTACCAGCACGCAAATTATATTCTGAGTCAAATTGCTCAGGAGTAAATTTGCTATGAAAAGTCAGCGCATTGTTCATAATTTATGACTCATATCAGAGAACTCCTTCCGATGCGCAAGCTTTTTCAAGCGCTTGCCAGTCATCAGGATTGCGGCCAAAGAATCGCATTACGTGTTTTTGATAAGCGGGCCGCTCACAAAGTCGTTGATACCACGCCTCTATATGTGGCAATGAAGGGCGCTCCACTTCTACATTAAAGAAACGATACGCAATACAACCTAAGGGAATATCACCCATAGTAAATTGCTCACCCGCCACATAATCGTGCTTACTAAGATGCGTATCTAGCACTCCAAACGTGCTTACAGCTTGATCACGAAGTGCTTCGGTCTTGGCCAAATCTCGATCGGCTGGGGCAGTTCGAACGGTTGCAAAAAACAATTGGATCACAGGCGTAAACGCTAAGGTACCAGACCATTCCATCCACTGATCGGCAATGGCGCGAGTCTTTGCATCTTTGGGGCAGAGTCCGCCGTTATCGTATCGATCACATAGATAACGAACGATAGCGTGGCTTTCCCACAGGCTAAAATCACCATCGCGAATAGCAGGGATTAGTCGGTTTGGATTGATGCTGCCATAGTCATCGGTGTCGAGTTTGCCGAAGCTACCGCCTGCCAGTTGCAAAGTATAATCTAAGCCTAACTCGTTGGCGGTCCAAATAACTGGAATCACATTAGAAGAATAAGGCCGACCCCAAATCTCAAGCATGTTCGGTGCTCTCCGTCTGGGCTTTAGTCTTCGAGGCTTTAGTCTTCTGAGAGATAGACTTCGTACCCAACTTATCAGCACCAAAGCAATCAGCACCAAATTTGGGCACCACGTGCTCAAACAAGCGATCCCAACTGGCTAGAATTTTAGCGTAAGGCACACCCGTATACTGTTGCATCAACATTACATGCTCGAGCCCAAAGGCTTGTTGTTTTTCGGCGAAACGATCAGCGACAAATTCAGCATCACCAACAACGATGATTCCACGCTTGTTTAGAAAATCAAACCAATCCATTGCTTCATCTTCGGCTGTCATTTCTTCGCCGATGTCTAAGTAGCCATGCTTAGTCCACTCTCCCGCAGGGCGTGAGCCACCTAAAAAATCGTAATAGGCATTAATGCAGGGACGAATCGTCTGTTCTGATTCTTGCATACTTTCCCCCACATAAAATGCAGTACAAACTCCTACTCCCTCTCCGAGCTGCACTTCTCGATCTAATCGTTTTGCCAAAGCCTCGCGATAAGGCTGCCAACACGATAATGTTTGTTTAACTCCCGAAGACATAGAAATCACTCCCCAGCCTTCTGTACCCGCTAACTCAAACGTCGGTGGCGCATTGGACATCAACCACACCGGCGGATGCGGATCTTGATAGGGTCGCGGATGAACATACATGGCGGTATATTCTCCATCAGGACCGTGATAGCGAGGATCAAGCGGTTCAAAAAATCGATTTTTCTCTTGCCAGCCAGGCACCGGGAACTCATAAAACTCTCCCTTATGAGTAAATGCTTCATTGGTCCACGCTTTAAGAATAACCTGTAATGATTCTTGGTACAGGCGCATTACTTTGGCGTTGTCTCTCCTATCCGCATCACGATTAAATTGAATTGTTGATCGTTCGTTGATGCCTTTGGCCACACCAAAGTCAACCCGCCCTAAGCTCATGTTATCCAACATCGCCACATCTTCAGCAACGCGAAGTGGATGCCAATCGGGCAACACTATCGGCGCGGTGCCAACCCGTAATTTCTCGCAATGCGATGCAATATGAGTACCAAGTTGAATAGGATTGGGTGGCGCATTCATGTAACCATTGTGCGCGAAGTGGTGCTCTGTAAACCATGCCGTAGTAAAGCCTGCTTGTTCGGCTAAGGTACATTGTTCGCGTATCATCTCCAATACTCGTGGCCAAGGAATCGTTTCTCCCGGACTGAAATTGGCAATTAAGTCAAAACGCATGTTGGTCTAAAAGTGTATTGGGTTGAGTTGAATTTTCTCGAATAATTCAATCTTATTGAATTTTAATAGAAAATTCAACTCAATAATTTTAGAATAGAATGCATGAATACTATGGCAGAGCCGCATAGATCGGCTAACGAATTAGAGCGACTGGGCAGTGAAATTCGCGAGGTACGCAAGGCTCGCAATCTGACTTTAAAACAACTAAGTGAGGTGATCAGTTGTTCAGCTGCTTATCTCAGCCGCATTGAATTGGGCACGGCGCGAATATCCGTTGAACTACTAAACGAAATAAGTGCTGCCCTACAGGTGGATGCTCAATGGTTTTTCCCCAAGATCTCTGGAGAAGGTCCATTGGAACAAAGACATGTTGTGCGAAAAAATAATCGCAGACCGTTGAGCGATATGTATACCAGAACCGCACAAGAGCTTGGCTTTGAAGATGAATTACTCTCTAGTTCGCTGGCGGGACAATGCTATTTATTATTGTCTCATTTTCCACCTAAAAAAGGAGCCGCACCTGAGCATTTAGAAGGCTATGTATTCGAAGGAGAACAACATGGTTTAGTGCTAACGGGCGAAATTGAGCTAAAACTAGGGGATGAATTGATTGTGTTGCACACTGGTGATAGCTTTTCGTATCCTTCACTAATTGCCCATCGATTCAGAAATCGGAAAAATAAAAAAGCCACCATGGTTTGGGCAATGACGCCAGTCCGGATTTCTTGGTGACAAGCTTTTCATGCATCGATGAAATAGTGTAGTGTAAAATTCGGTCTAATTTACTACTCATTAAGAAACAACTCGACACGTAGGTGCCCGGCATTTTGAATTATTTTAAAACTTTGTGTTTCTTTGTGATCCAGATATTTTCTGGGCACACCGCTATTGCGCGAGCTGAAACGTCAATACCCATTAATAGCTTAAGTCTGACGACTCTCGACGCTTACTTGAGTGAGGCCGAGTCATCATTTGAAGATATTGTAGTGGGGGCAGAAAAATTAGTACGTTGGTATAACAATGATAAACGACAAACCGAGATAGCCTTAATATATCTGCATGGTTTTTCAGCCTCGCGTCAGGAAATCAGCCCTGTGACCGAAAATCTTGCTGATCAATTAGGTGCCAATGTTTATTACGCACGTTTGCAAGGCCATGGGCGTAGCGGCGATGCCATGGCAGAAGGCACCGTAGAGGGCTGGAAAAAGGAAACGCGTAATGCCTATGAAGTTGCGCAACTCATTGGAAAGAAAGTGATCCTAATCAGCACCTCAACCGGCAGCACGCTCAGTGCTTGGTTAGCGACTCAGGACTTTGCAGGCAATCTTAGTGCCAGCATTATGGTATCTCCTAATTTTGGCGTAAAGAGTCGCACTGCGGGTCTGATGCGCTGGAACTGGGGATTGCAATTAGCGAAATGGATCAGCGGACCCTACTATTCGTTTGAACCCCAAAACGAATACCATAGTCAGTTCTGGACCGAACGTTATCCTATGGAAGCTTTAGTCCCAATGATACATTTGGTCGACGAAATCAATGAACTTGATCCAGCAAAAATAACCACACCGCATATGATCGTTTATTCACCCGACGATAAAATAGTCGACGTACCCAGTACCCTAAAGTTTGTTGAGCGTATGGAAAATGCGTCGGTAAAACTGAGTCCGTTTGGTGGCGCTGAAGATCCTAGTCAACACTTACTCGCCGGTAAAGCCTGCTCGCCAAGCACCACCGACAAGATGGTTGTGACGATTAAGGATTATATTTCTAGTTTATCGTTATAACATTTAGAATTTGTCCTTAATACTTCTTTAGATCTTTGCAGGTCTTACTTTTTATTTCTATAAAGTTTGTCTCTCGCCAGTTGCTCCTGCACTGCCCTAATAATTTGCATACCCCATGGACACCTAGAAGAAATGCCAGCAAATAATAATCAACCAACCCAAGTACGAGCATTCCTAAACATGCGCATCCATGGACCGTACTCGCCCCATCTTTTGTGGTTCCAGGAGTTTGTGACTGATCGGAAAATTCGCTCGGGGTGCGGCATCATAATCGTAATGCGACCATCGTCATTACATAAACCTGCCACACCAGCCGTTGAGCCATTCGGGTTGGCAGGATAAGAGCTGGCTACGTTGCCTTTATAATCTATATAGGACAAAGCGATAGCTGACGCTTCAATGCCATCGGCGTATTCGGCTCGCCCTTCGCCGTGCGATACCAGCACGGGCAGTTGCGAGCCTTGCATATCGGCCAATAACACTGAATTCGTTTCTGCCGCTATTTCGGCTTGCGAAAAACGCGCTTCAAACTGTTCAGATGCATTGCGTACAAAATGCGGCCAATGGCTGGCTCCGGGAATGATCTCTTTAAGATTGGACATCATCTGACAACCATTGCACACGCCTAAACTAAACGCATCCTCGCGCATAAAAAAAGCTTCAAATTGTTCTCGAACTCGATCGTTAAACAAAATGGACTTAGCCCAGCCTTCGCCAGCACCTAAAACATCACCATAAGAAAAACCACCACAGGCGACCAGTCCTTTAAAATCAGCGCCGTTTGAACCAGAGCCGTTTGAACCAGAGCCGCTCGAATTATCAAGTTGAACTCGGCCTTCAATAATATCGGTCATGGTTACATCGATCGCTAAAAAACCCGCCTGGGTGAATGCCGCACCCATCTCTATATGGCTGTTAACGCCCTGCTCTCTTAAAATGGCAACCTTTGGCTTACGACCACCGATAAGGGGGGCAGAAATGTCTTCTTGGCAATCAAAACTTAAGTTTGAAAACAAACCGGTGTCATCCGTGTCTAATATCCGATTGTATTCTTGAAGAGCACATTCAGGGTTATCTCGAAGACTCTGCATTTGATACGATGTTTCTGACCAGACTCTGTGTAATTCGATTCTTGATGCCTGTAAGACTTGTTTGCCGCCTACCTCTACCTGAATCAAATCGCCAGCCACTGGTTTACCGAGCTCTACAACGTGTTCACTCAAACCTGCGCTGCTAAAAACCCGATGTACTTCCTCTAGATGTTCATCTGACACCTGTATAAGCATTCCGAGCTCTTCATTAAATAGGGTCTCTAGTGGTAAATCTCCTGGGCAACTGATTTCAAAGCCACAGCGGCTTGCAAACGCCATTTCCAATAAACTGACAATCAATCCACCGTCAGAGCGATCGTGATAAGCACTAATAATACCGCGTTCAATCAATAGCTGCATTGCTTGAAAACCGGACTTAAGTAAGGCCGCGTTATCAACATCTGGAGTTTGCGTGCCGACTTGATTATAAACCTGTGCTAAGGCTGAACACGCTAGGCGTTGTTGCCCACCCGACAAGTCAAGCAACACCAAGCATGACTCTGCGAGCGGTTCTTGCAATACCGGGGTAAGCGTTTTACGTACATCACAAACCGGTGCGAAGGCACTAACAACACAAGAAACGGGCGCGGTAACACTGCGTTGTTGACCGCCTTCATTTTGCCACACACTCTTCATGGACATGGAGTCCTTACCGACCGGTATAGCAATACCGAGCTCTGGGCATAGTTCCATGCCTATGGCTTTTACTGTTTCGTAAAGCGCTGCATCGTCGCCTTCATGACCAGCCGCGGCCATCCAATTAGCGGACAATTTCACTTCAGAAAGGCTG
>CAZJWW010000003.1:0-8332 GCA_964549895.1 uncultured Gammaproteobacteria bacterium | reverse complement strand
ATGTTGGTTAAGGCTTCACCGATGGCCATGCGCCCACTGGCAGGAGCGTTGACGGAAGCTAAGGGTGTGCGTTCTCCAATAGCCATCGCTTCACCGGTGTTGCAGGTGTAGGCAGTAGTCGTGACGGCGACATCAGCCACCGGCACTTGCCAAGGACCGACCATTTGATCGCGCGCAATCATACCGGTAACACTGCGATCACCAATGGTAACCAAGAATGTTTTATCCGCCACCGCTGGTAAGGCAAGCACTCGATTTAGTGCTTCTCTAATCGTGACATCGGAAAAATCGAGCTCAGGCGCATTGCGCTCAACGCTACTTACATCTCTGAGCATTTTTGGCGGCTTGCCAAAGAGTGTCTCCATGGGTAAATCAATAGGGGTACGTTGCCGCTCTGAACCCTGTTCAAAATAACTGTCGTTTAAGACTAAAACTTCGTCGTCGGTGGCTTGCCCCACCACACAATACAGACAGCGCTCGCGAGCACAAATAGCTTTAAATTCATCTAAACGATCGGCAGACACAGCTAAGGTATAACGTTCCTGCGCTTCGTTACACCAAATTTGCATTGGCGTCATGCCAGGCTCTTCATTAAGCACATCGCGCAAATTAAAACGCCCGCCTTTACCTGCGTCACCCACAAGTTCGGGTAAAGCGTTACACAAACCACCTGCACCAATATCATGAATAGAAATGATTGGGTTGTTATCGCCTTGCGCCCAGCACGCATCAATCACCTCTTGAGCACGCCGCTGCATTTCAGGGTTACCACGTTGCACGGAGGCAAAGTCTAATTGCTCAGAGCTCTGTCCTGAAGCAACACTGGAAGCGGCACCACCACCCAAACCAATCAACATTGCTGGGCCACCCAGCACAACAATGTAAGAGCCGTCAGGAATAATATTTTTCTCAACGTGTTGCGGGCGGATATTACCCAAGCCACCCGCCAACATAATAGGCTTATGATAGCCTCGCACATCTTGCTCATTGGCTATCGCTTGCTCGTAGGTACGAAAATATCCGGCAATATTGGGCCGACCGAATTCGTTATTGAACGAGGCACCGCCAATTGGACCTTCAAGCATTATCTGTAGAGGTGAGGCAATGCGTAAGGGCTTATCTTCATCTCCCTCCCAAGGTCGTGGTGCATTAGGTAAGCGCAAATTGGAAACTGAAAAACCGCATAAGCCCGCTTTCGGTTTAGATCCACGGCCAGTGGCGCCTTCATCACGAATTTCTCCACCTGAACCGGTGGCCGCTCCTGGAAATGGCGATATGGCGGTTGGATGGTTGTGCGTTTCTACCTTACACAGAATATGAATTGCTTCTTCATTGCTTTGGTATTCCTTGCTTTTCGAATCCGCAAAAAAACGTTTTCCTTGCGACCCCACTAATACGGAAGAATTATCTGAATACGCAACTAGCGTACCCTGAGGGTTTTGTTTGTGTGTTTCGCGAATCATACGAAACAAGGAATGCTCTTTTTTCTCACCATCAACAATCCAATCGGCATTAAATATTTTGTGGCGACAGTGCTCGGAGTTAACCTGAGCAAACATCATCAGTTCAACGTCGGTCGGATTTTTATCAAGACTGGTGTATTGCGCAACCAAATAATCGACTTCGTCCGCCGACAATGCCAAACCAAGTTCTTCATTGGCCGATACTAAGGCCTGTTTTCCCTCACTGAGTAATGGTACTTCAAATAGAGATTGTGGTAATTCTTCGGTGAATAACGCCTCGGCCTGATTAAGTTGCGTTATCACCGATTCGGTCATTGGATCGTGCAGCAAGGACGCCAGCGACAGCAGTTCTGGCTCGCTCAGTTCTTCGTTCGTCGCGGAATCGAATTTCAAATAGAAAGCCACACCACGCTCAACTCGCAATACATTAACTAATCCGCATTGATTAACAATATCGGTTGCCTTAGTGGACCAAGGTGAAACCGTGCCGAAGCGCGGCAGCACATAAATACGTTGCCCAGCATGCTCAACCTGTTTCATCACAGGCCCATACGTCAACAAGCGCCTTAGCTTTTGATCTTCGTCTGCCGCTAAACTACTGTGTTCATCGCGCAGTTTAATTAGGTGTTGGAACTCCGCGTCAATCGCGTTAACACTCGGAAATTCGGCCTGAATGCTCGCTAATAATTTTTGAATTCGGAAATCTGAGTAAGCTTGGCTACCGCGCAATCGCAACATAATCAATATGCTTTTTTTAAATGAATGACAGTTAAAATCATTAACGCCAGATTGTCACTGACAAATCTGGCGTTAATAAAAATCATATTCCTAGAGTAATATTAAATATCCAGTCCAATTCGTTGAGCGACTTGTTCGTAGGCTTCAACCACTCCACCTAAATCTTTTCTAAATCGGTCCTTGTCTAATTTTTCACGGGTTTCTACATCCCAAATACGGCAACCATCGGGCGTAAATTCGTCACCCAAATAAATTTCACCATCTTGAAGACCAAATTCTAATTTGAAATCGACCAAAATCATACCGGCATCACTGAACAACTCGCTTAATATCGTGTTCACTTCAAAGGTCTGTTCCTTCATTGCGGCGACAGACTTAGCATCGGCCCAGTCAAAAGAATCAATGTGATACTCATTGATCATCGGATCATGCAACTCATCATTCTTTAAAAAGAATTCAAACGTCGGCGGCGACAAATCAATACCCTCTTCAATGCCTAAGCGTTTGCACATTGAACCCGTGGCAATATTGCGCACAACACATTCAATAGGAAACATATCGAGCTTGCGTACTAAAGTTTCATCGTCGGATAACAATTCTATAAAATGCGTTGCCACGCCCTTTGTTTCAAGGTGCTGCATTATGTGGGCATTAAACTTATTATTGACCATACCTTTGCGGTCCAACTGTTCAACCTTAACACCATCGAATGCCGATGTGTCATTTCGAAAATGCAGTATTAGCGCATCATCTCTGTCGCTGGTATATACCGACTTTGCCTTGCCACTGTAGAGTTCTTCACCGCGTTGCATAATTGCTCCAATAATTCAATTTAGTCGTTTAATAATTGTTCAAAAACCAAGGTTGCACCAACCTTACCCACTTCGTCTCCGTCTCGATCGAGCGCTGACACCACGATGTTACCGCGGGATTCAGAAACTGACAAAGTGCAATAATCATCACTCACTGCTCGACTGCGGTTAAAGATAGCCCAGCCACCAGCTTCACTGTCCTCACTTTCAGGCATTTGAAAGGCAGCGCAACCTATAGCAAATCGACCAGCCGCTTTGTTTCGAGAAAAAACCGTAACCGAAGAACGCCCCAACTTATTAACGAGATATTCCCAAGCCACATCATAGTCACCTGCCACCTTTAAGCGCGCAGTATTATTTTTTAAATTGCTTATCTCAGTGCTGATTTCATTTACAGAATTGGCGGTTGTTGAGACAGAGGGCGTTGAGCTGCTGGAAACCAAGTCAGTATTGGGAGCGTCAGCGGTACTAGAGCCTGTAGCAGAAGAGTCTGTAGCAGAAGAGTCTGTAGCAGAAGAGTTTGTAGCAGAAGAGTCAACAGTTACTGAATCGGCGGGTAGCGAGCCGATTCTGGATTCCGATAGAGGAGTAGCGGTATCCACTGCATCATTCAATGCCGGTTGCTTTACTACTGCCACGTCGCTCGCGGCGCTTGGCGAAGTCTCTGGTATTAAAACTTTTGAAGGTTTTTTCAGCGGTGGTAATCTGCGCGCTGTCTTATAGTCAACACTGTCATCTTTTGTTGAAACTACTCCTCGCGAACCACAGCTAGCAAGTAACAATGACATTACTAATACGACAGCAATTCTAGAAACTCTAAGCATTGAACACCTCAATTAAGAGATTACTATTTTTATCAATCATTAAACTGTTTATGGTCATCAAAATTAACTAACTAATTATCTACTGACGTTCCTGCACAAATCCCAACGGTAACACCTGCTGTAGTCATTGCTTCATCGACCTTCGACTCAAATTCTGATGAAAGCGCCGTCAGAGGCAATCGTAGCGCATTGGCAGTATAGCCCATCTTTGCCAATGCATACTTAACTGGAATTGGATTAGATTCGACAAATAAATCACGGTGCAATGCCCGAAGCTTTTGATCGATTTGTTCAGCCGTCGTGAAATCACCAGCCAGAGCAGCAGCACACATATTACTCATCGATGCGGGAGCAACATTGGCCGTAACCGAAATATCTCCGCGCCCGCCCACCTTCATCAATTCTAGTGCAGTTGGATCATCTCCTGACAGAACAATCAATTTATCACCACAAAGATCAATCAGCTCTTTACCGCGAGCCACTTCACCAGTGGCATCTTTACAGGCAACAATATTATCAATTTCAGCCAATCGCGCAATAGTCGAATTACTCATATCGGCTGCGGTGCGACCAGGCACGTTGTACAAAACTTGTGCAATCGCTACAGCGTCAGCGATTGCTTTAAAATGCTGGTACAAGCCGTCCTGAGTTGGCTTGTTATAATAAGGCACGACCGATAATACCGCGTCTGCACCCAACTTTTCTGCTTGCTTGGTTTGGTAAATGGCTTCATGCGTGGAGTTTGAGCCGGTACCAGCAATCACGGGGATGCGACGAGCTACTGTTTTGATCGTGTAATCTATAACCTCTAAGTGCTCTTCAACATTCAGGGTAGATGATTCCCCTGTTGTACCTACTGCAACAATACCGTTAGTGCCAGCGTCAATATGATATTCAATTAACTGACCCAGTGCCGAATAATCTATTTCGCCGGCGGCCGTCATCGGCGTAACAAGAGCGACGATACTACCTTCAAATTTCATCTACGCTGATACCCTTTACAAACCGTATTGTTTGTTGATTAGCCTACGTGAACCCTTTTGCGTAACCTTGAAAGCATTAACACAATGAGGAAAAACCCTAATTTTCATTTTTTTGCTGAGCGTATTTATTGTTTTGTCGGCGCATATACTTCAGCAAGCCAGTTACTGTTCCGCTGACAATATAAACAGTGCCAATCAATAAGAACGCAAAAGGCGGATCAAGATAGATCATCGCGATGACCAAGACCAAAACGATTAAGCCGATAAACGGCATTCGATCGCGAAAATCTACGTCTTTAAACGAGCGATACTTTATATTGCTAACCATGGCCAAACCAAGCAAAGCCACTAATACCGCCAAACTGATATTAATGGTTTCTGGCGCCACTTTGTAGTCAATACATACCCAGACCACAGACGCCAACATGGCCGCTGCTCCTGGGCTTGGCATGCCGGTAAAATAACGCTTATCACTGCCTGGTGCCACATTAAAACGCGCCAATCGCAAAGCAGCGCAGGCGAGATAGATGAAGGCGACCAAACTACCAACACGTCCGAGATCACTTAGAGCAAAATCGTATAGCACTAAAGCAGGTGCTACGCCAAAGGAAACCATGTCAGACAAACTGTCGTATTCTGAGCCGAAGTCACTCATGGTATTGGTCAAGCGAGCCAGGCGGCCATCAATAATATCCATGGCCATCGCCACGTAAATAGCTAAACAAGCTGCTTCGTAGTGCCCTAATCTTGCCTGCATGATGGCATAAAAACCCGCAAAAAGACCTGCTGACGTAAACAGATTTGGCAATACATAAAAGCCTTTAGCCGGCTTTTTATTATCAACTGTTGTTAAATGAGGTCGCTTTGAATTCATATGTCAGATTATACAATCTTGATCTAGGTAATGCCTACTAATATGAACACTATTGCAGAGCTTTAGGTGGTACTACTGATGACCTAGAGCTTGCCTAACACTGAAGTGCCCGATGAAACATTGTCGCCCAGCGCTACTTGAATCGAAAAATTTTCTGGAAGGAACAAATCCACCCGTGAACCGAAACGAATAAAACCGTAACGTTGGCCTCGGTCTAGCTGCTCGCCACCTTTGACATAACAAAGAATGCGGCGCGCTACCAATCCAGCCACTTGCACCGATACTACATCTTTGCCGTCTTCGCTTTGCAACCAAATAGCATTGCGTTCGTTTTCTTGAGACGCTTTGTCTAATGCAGCATTCACAAACAATCCCGGCTTATACCAAACCTGTTTAACTTTGGCTGCGAATGGAGATCTATTAGAATGTACTGAAAAAACATTCATAAAAATACTGATTTTAAAGGCTTTTCTATCTAAATAAGGATCATCGACAATGCCAGTGAAAATCACTTTACCGTCAGCTGGAGAGACAATCAGGCCCTCATCCTGCGGGATCGAGCGGTGCGGATCACGAAAAAATTGCAGCACAAAAACACTAATCAACCAAAATAAAGCGGCGATATAGATGGGAAACGCCCAGCTTGTCAATACAGCGGAGACAAGAGCAAGTGCAATGTAAAACCAACCTTCGCGGGCCAGTTTAGGGTGAGAATCGATAATCTTCATAAAGCTTCACTCATAAAACACTGCCAAACTATGTGTACTTCAAATAATACGGAAAAATCACAGATTGCGTAGGGTCTTACGCAACCTGTAGTGAATGACCGCTAGATATTACAAGAATTGATTAGATTCTTAACATCCGATCTCCCATTGCTAAACCAGTCGCACCAGAGCGTACCATCTCTAAAATATCGACGTTGGACAAACTTCTAATCAATTCATCAACCTTTTCGCTACTGCCGTTCATTTCGATAATATACTGGTCCGACGCGGAGTCAATCAAAGTGGCATTGAATGCCGTTACCACTCTGTCCAAATCATTTTTTTTGCCGGGGTCTATGGCGATCTTAATGAGCACTACCTCGCGCTCTAAATGATCAGCTACAGTAATATCTTGTAACGTCGCGACGTCCACCAACTTGTTTAATTGTTTCTCAATTTGGTCAATTTTTCGATCATCTCCGATCGTCACAATCGTCATACGCGACAAGCTATCATCATTGGTAGGAGCAACCGTCAATGATTCAATATTGTAACCACGCGCAGAAAACAAGCCTGCTACGCGAGACAATGCACCAGGTTGGTTTTCCAATAAAACAGAAATAATATGTCGCATGAAATTTCTCTAATCCAGCTTTTAACTTTTACTATAGATACTATTTTTACCAGCTAGCTTAACTAGCACTACTAACGGCCGGGTCGTAAACGCATTTCGTTGTGAGACTTACCAGCCTCAATCATCGGATACACGTTTTCTTTTTGATCGGTGATAAAATCCATAAATACCAATCGATCTTTCATGGCAAAAGCGTCGCGCAGTGCGCCTTCGACATCGGACGGTTTTTCAATCAGCATACCCACATGTCCGTAAGCTTCAGCCAAGGCTACAAAGTCGGGTAAGGAATCCATATACGAATTGGAATAACGCTTATCGTAGCTGAATTCTTGCCATTGACGAACCATACCTAAATATCGATTATTTAAATTAATCACTTTAATTGGCAGATTGTACTGTTGGCAAGTCGCCAATTCTTGAATGCACATTTGAATACTGCCCTCACCGGTGACGCAAGCCACGTCGGCATCGGGATGAGCAAACTTAACACCCATGGCTGCTGGTAATCCGAACCCCATGGTGCCCAGACCACCTGAGTTGATCCAACGGTGCGTATCTGAGAAACCGTAAAACTGCGCCGCATACATTTGGTGCTGCCCTACATCGGACGTAACATAAGCTTGGCCATCGGTAATTTCATGCAATTTCTGTACTACGAACTGTGGCTTAATAACCGTATCGTCCTGCTCATACCAGAGGCTATCTTTGGCACGCCAATCTTGAATTTGCTGCCACCAGTCCTTTGTCAGGCTTGGGTTAATATCGCTGCTTCGGCGATCAAGCTCAGCATTAAACATATTGAGAGCCCCCTTCGCATCGGCAATGATGGCTATATCGGCTTTAACATTTTTATCAATAACCGACGGATCAATATCCACGTGTAAAATTTTTGCATTGGGTGCAAACTCTGGCAGGGTGCCAGTAATGCGATCATCAAAGCGTGCACCAATAGCGATAATCAAATCAGCATCATGCATGGCCATATTAGCTTCGTAGGTACCATGCATCCCGAGCATACCTAAGAATTGGGTATCATCATAAGGATAGGCACCCAACCCCATTAAGGTATTAGTACAAGGGAATCCAGTGGCCTTAACAAATTCTCTAAGTTCGTCTTGAGCGTTCGCAATAACCACACCGCCACCGGTATAGACTATCGGTCGCGTCGCATTCAAAATCGCCTCAACTGCTACCGCTATTTCGCCAGACTCGGCCTTAGGGCTAGGCGGATAAGAACGCATCTCTATACTTTCTGGATAAATAAATTCTGCTAGTTGGCCACTGATATCTTTAGGAA
>CAZJWW010000002.1:2956-44195 GCA_964549895.1 uncultured Gammaproteobacteria bacterium | reverse complement strand
GCTTGTATATAGAAACGATGGAGCAAGTGCTTGGTAATACCAATAAAATCATTATTGATCAAGAAGGTGGTAACAATATGATGTATCTACCCTTAGATCAAATTATGAAAAACAGTAATCGAACTAAATTGACTGAAGGCGCAACGACAAACGTTCCGAATAGACAGACAAGCATCCCTAGCCGCAACACGAGTAGCAGAGGAGGAAGATAGTTATGCAAAATAAATTTCCTATTTTTATTGTACTGGCTGTTGCCATTGGCTTACTTTTACAGTCGACGCTGTTTACGGTCAAAGAATATCAACGAGCGGTTAAGTTCAAGTTTGGCGAATTCGTAGGCGAAGAAATTCCGTCCGGTTTGCACTGGAAATGGCCATTTGTGAATACCATACAAAAATTCGATATGAGAATTTTGACTATGGATTCTGATCCTGAGGCTTTTTATACTGAAAATAATCAAGAACTTATCATCGATAGTTTTGTTAAATGGCGTATACGCGATATCAAACAATATTTTGTGTCAGTGGCTGGTCGGGCAAGCATTGCTGAAACGCGTCTGGCTCAACAGGTTAACAGTAGTTTGCGAAGCGAAGTTGGTAAACGCAGTATTTCTGATGTGGTTGCAGGCGATCGCGCAGTGATTATGGATGTTGTGCAAAAAGCGATTGCTTTGGAGTCTGAAAAGTTTGGTGTTGAAGTTATCGATGTGCGATTAAAGCGAGTTGATTATGCGGATGAAATTCGAGACTCAGTGTTTAGAGACATGAGATCAGAGCGTAATGTATTAGTGCAGCAAAAAGAGTCGACAGGTAAGAAGATTGCCGAAGAAATTAAGGCAAAGGCTGACGCCACGCGCCTTGTGACTGTTGCAAATGCTGAGCGAGAGTCAAATATCCTGCGAGGTAATGGCGATGCTCAAGCGACTCGTATTTATGCTGAAGCATATGGTCAGGATACTGAATTTTATGAACTTTATCGTAGCCTAGAGGCTTACAAATCTACGTTTAATAATGCTGGCGATATGATGGTAATTGAACCGGACTCTGAGTTCTTTAAATTCTTCAAACAGAATCGTTAGGATTATTTATTCTAAACATGCTCTGGCAGTTTGTTTTAAATACGCTCTGGCAGTTTGTTTTAAATATGCTCTGGCAGTTTACTTTAAATACGCTCTGGCAGTCATTTTTCTGTTCAGGGCCGATTGTTACAAGTATAATCCGTCCGTAATCAACCAGACTCTTGCATAAGAAGGCAATTCGCCATGGTTAATAACGCTAACTGGCTATTACCAGAAGGTGTTGAAGAAATTCTGCCGGCAGAGGCACAAAAATTGGAAATGCTGCGTCGTAGCATCTTGGATGATTTAGCATCTAAGGGTTTTCAACTAGTAATGCCGCCGGTTATGGAATTTGTTGATGCTTTGCTCACTGGAACGGGCGAACAACTGGATACTCAAACTTATAAGTTTATGGATCAGCACACTAATCGTATGCTGGGTATTCGCGCTGATATTACCCCTCAAATTGCACGTATTGACTCGCACTACCTAGCGGATCAAGAGGTTAATCACCTTTGCTATGCAGGCAGTGTCTTACGCGCTCAACCGGCTGAAATGGGTGGCCAAAGAGAACTGTTACAAATCGGCGCTGAGATATTTGGTATCGCTGACGAAACCGCTGATATCCAAGTGATTGAAGCAATGCTGCAAGCGCTGGAATTAAGCAAAGCAAGTTCGGTCACGTTTAGTATCGGTCATGTTGGTATTTATCGTGCGTTAATAAAGGCGCAAGATTTGGATTCGACACAAGAACATATATTACGCGATGTGTTAATGCGTAAGTCGTCACCTGATTTAGCGGCGCTCGCTAACGATCTTGAGGTGGCGGACTTTGAGAGTTTGATTGGATTACAAGGTGATGCTTCAGTGTTACTGAGAGCCCATGATGAACTTCCGAATAATCCAGAAATTACCGCGTCTTTGGAGCAGCTAAATACGGTGATTAAGCAGCTAAACATTTCCAATAGAGATATCAATATCCATGTGGATTTAGCCGATGTAACCGGTTATGGCTACCATACTGGCTTGAAGTATTCGGCGTATGTCGATGGTCGCGGGCGAGCAGTAGCTCAAGGCGGTCGCTACGATCGTATTGGACAAGAATTTGGTCGACCACGCCCTGCAACGGGTTTTAGTGCCGACCTTAAAACATTAATCAAGTTGGGTTAATCCATAATAAATAAGCCTGTAGAAATAAGATATGAGTAAAAAAGTAATCGTGGTCGGTACCCAATGGGGCGATGAAGGCAAGGGTAAAATTGTAGATCTACTAACTGAAACGGCCAATGTGGTGGTGCGCTTTCAGGGCGGGCACAATGCTGGACACACATTGGTGATTGACGGCAAGAAGACCGTATTGCATCTAATTCCATCAGGAATTTTACGAGATAACGTGCATTGTCTAATTGGCAACGGTGTGGTGTTGGCTCCAGATGCATTATTTACAGAAATCGATGCTTTGCAAGCCACTGGCGTGCCAGTGTCAGATCGGTTAAGTGTTTCTCGTGGTTGCCCATTAATTTTGCCGCACCATGTAGCGCTGGATAATGCCCGCGAGATTAAACGCGGTAAAAATGCTATTGGAACGACGGGTCGAGGTATTGGCCCTGCTTATGAAGATAAAGTTGCCCGTAGAGGTTTGCGCGTGGGTGATTTGGTGGATGACAATAATTTTGCGAAAAAACTAGAATCCTTGATGGAATATCATAATTTCGCTTTAAAAAATTATTATAAAGTCGACGAATTGGATTACCAATCCGTGTTAGATGGCGCCCTCAGTTATAAAGAGCGTTTAGCGTCAATAACCGTGGATGTCACGCAGATTCTAGACGATTACAGCCGTGAGGGTCGGCCGATGATGTTTGAAGGCGCGCAAGGAATGATGCTAGATGTTGATCATGGTACTTACCCTTTTGTTACTTCTTCAAATACCTCGGCGGGTGCAGCGGCCTCAGGCAGCGGTGTTGGCCCCAATTCTTTTGACGAAATATTAGGTATTGTTAAAGCCTATACTACGAGAGTGGGTGCTGGGCCGTTTCCAACCGAACTATTTTGTGATGTTGGCGATTATTTGGGCAAAAAAGGCCATGAATTTGGTGCCACCACGGGGCGCCCTCGGCGTTGCGGTTGGTTTGATGCGGTGCTTATGCGGCGCTCGCGTCAGGTTAACGGTTTGAGTTCACTGTGTTTAACCAAGTTAGATGTGTTAGACGGACTTGATGAATTAAAAATTTGCGATGGCTATCAATATAAAGGCCAACGCATCAGTGTGGCCCCTGTTGGTGCTGATGCTCTCGCTCAATGTGAACCGATTTATCAAAGCATGCCAGGTTGGCAAGAGAGCACCGTTGGGTCAACACAATTGTCTGAATTACCGCAGGCCGCACAAAACTACGTAGCACGATTGGCCGAACTGGTCGGCGTGCCCATTGATATCGTTTCTACTGGTCCAGATCGGGAAGAAACGATTGTATTAAGAGACTTATATGCTTAGCCTGGATTGCGTTCGCTAATCAGCAACCAATCATAGGCAGGCGATATTAGTTAGGAAAAGATTAGGAATTTGAGTAAAAAAACAAAAACGAAAAAGAATCAAACAAGAAAACAAAAACGTTTAAGTACGGATATTGTTTTAAAATATTTATCGCAGCGTACTGAACCTGCAAACACCAAAGCCATAGCGGAAACGCTAGGGCGTATCGGCAAGGAAGGCCGACAAGAAACATTTGAAATATTAGAACGCCTGCGTGACGATGACAAAGTAACGCAGTTAAGCAAACATCGCTGGGCTATGAAGCATGCGATACAAGAACACCGTGGCAAAGTTATTGGTCACATTGATGGTCACGGCTATGTGTTGACTGACAGCACCAAGGAAAAAGTATTTTTACGTACCCACGAAATGCGAGAAGTTCTGCATAACGATATTGTAAATGTGCGCATAACGGGTCGTGACCGACGTCAGAAATTATTTGGTAAGATTATCGACATAGTTGAACGAGGTAACGTATCGATTGTGGGGCGGTATTTTAAAGAAAGTAATATGCATTTTGTGGTTCCAGACGATCAACGCATTGCGCAAGATGTTTTTGTCTTGCCCGAGCACACAAAAGGCGCAGAACCTGGCCAAGTGGTATTGCTTACAGTAACCAAACACCCCACTAAGAATTTTCAACCAGTGGGTGAAATCACCGAGGTGCTGGGAGACTACATGTCGCCTGGTATGGAAATTGAAATTGCTATTCGTAAGCACCAATTACCCCATCAGTGGCCAGTGACAGTAGAAAAACAAGCTAGGGGCTTCGCAACTGAGGTAAAAGACGCCGACTTTAAAGGCCGAGAAGATATTCGAAGTTTACCGCTGGTTACTATAGATGGAGAAGATGCGAGAGATTTTGATGATGCTGTTTATTGCGAGCCGCTGGCGAATGGGCGCAACCGTCTTATCGTTGCCATTGCCGATGTCTCCAGTTATGTCAAAGAAGAAAGCCCTCTGGACGAAGAGGCTTGGTTGCGAGGTACGTCGGTTTATTTTCCCAATAACGTCATTCCAATGTTACCCGAAGAATTATCCAATGGATTGTGTTCGCTCAATCCTGAGGTTAATCGATTGTGTTTTGTTTGCGATATGCAAATCGACAAAGATGGCGAGATTGAAAGCTACGATTTTTATCAGGCGGTGATGTACTCTCATGCTCGGCTCACCTATACGCAAGTTGCAGCGTTGATTGCGGGCGATGCTGAAAACTCAGGGATTAAGAGCGAATTGCAATCCTCTATTCATGATTTATACGAGCTTTCCCAAAAGCTGGGTAAGCGACGCAGACAAAGTGGCACCATTGAATTTGAAATACCTGAACCGGTAATTATGTTCGATGAAGAACGCAAAATAGATAAGATCATCGCGCGAGAACGTAATAATGCGCATCGGCTAATTGAAGAATGTATGTTGGCTGCCAATATCTGTGCATCGTTGATGATGGATGATTCTAATTTGGCCGGGATTTATCGCGTGCACGATGCCCCCGATGAAGAAAAAGTTGCCGATGCCCGAGTCTTTTTAAGACAGTTTAAACTGCTACTAGGAGGTGGAGATCAACCTGAACCAAAGCATTTTTCCGAGGTTATTAATAAAGTAAATGATCCTTTAACGGCCAAAATTGTCCAGACGGCTTTGCTAAGAAGCATGAAACAAGCACGATATGATATTGAAAATGCAGGACATTTTGCACTTAACTTTGATTCTTATACGCATTTTACCTCTCCTATACGACGATACTCTGATTTATTAGTCCATCGGCAGATTCGTCGTTTGATTGATAATCCCGATGCCAAAGATGACGATGAAAAACACATTAATGTAGAACGTACGGCCGAACAAACATCTGTAACTGAGCGTCGCGCAGAAGCTGCGACGCGAGAGAGTATTCAATGGTTAAAATGTGAGTTTATGAGCCACAAAGTTGGCGAAAAACTCCCCGGGGTGGTCTCCAGCGTGACCGAATTCGGATTATTTGTCGAGTTGAAGGAATTTTACGTTGACGGTTTAGTACACATTACTTCACTAGGGCAAGACTATTATCGCTTTGACTCAGAGAAACGTCAGCTAATTGGTGAAAATAGCGGTAAGAAGTACAAGATAGGGCAGTCTTTAGAAGTTCAAGTAAGCCGCGTTGATATGGAACAAGGCCGAATCGACTTTGCCCTAACCGATGTTGTGAATGAGAAATTTTCACATAAACAACGTCGACGCTCTTCAGATTCTAAATCTAAGTATGGGAGTAAAAATAAATCTAAAAAGTCCCAAACCAGTACTAAAAAGTCCAGTAGCGACAAACCTGGTGGTAAAAAATCTAGTGGTAAAAAATCTAATAAAGGTAAACCCGCTAAGGCAAATAACAAGAATAAATCAAAAAAGCGCGTCCCTAAAAAGCACCGCTAAGAATTTGAGAATTTATTTATGAGCAAGCATTTGCATTGGGTTTTAGGTCATCACGCGGTCGATGCCTTGTTAAGTGTCAATCCCGAGCGCGCAACGGCTTTGTATGCGGTGCTCAATCCTAATAGTGCCGTGCAACGAGCGATTCTAAATAAAGCATCGTCGATTGGTTTAACGTTGTATACGGTAGATAAACATGAGTTGAGTAAACGTTGCAATAGTGAGCAACATCAAGGCATCGCCGTTCAAGCACAACCGAAGCAAGATGGTGGCGACCAAGAGCTGCAGACATTTATTGGGCAATTGACACAAACAAAAACACCGCTATTACTGATATTAGATCAGGTGCAAGATCCACACAATTTGGGTGCTTGTTTACGCACCGCCGATGCCGCTGGCGTAGATGCTTTAATTGTCGCCAAAGACAATACCAGCCCAGTTACCGCCGTAGTGCAAAAAGTAGCCAGTGGTGCTGCCGAGACCATGCCTGTTTATAGAGTCAGTAATCTCGCCAGAGCCATGGATTCCTTAAAGCAGCAGGGCATTTGGATGATCGGCACATCGGATAAAGCCGATCATTCTTTGTATCAAGAGAACCTAACAGGGGCCATAGCCTTAGTAATGGGCTCCGAAGGCAAAGGCCTACGGAGCCTAACGGAAAAAAAATGCGATGCTTTGGTTAGTTTGCCCATGTCAGGCAAAGTAGTATCTAGCTTAAATGTGTCTGTGGCGACTGGGGTGTGTTTATACGAAGTTGTTAGGCAACGAGGTGTTTTATAATTTGATTTGGGCGCTTTTGGCTCTAAGTTAGATATCGATAATTTTATTTATTAAGTTCTATTAGAGATTACCCCATTTAAAACGGCAAACCCACTAACTACTAACTAGAGATAAAAATTCCGCACGGGTAGATTGATTTCTGCGAAAAATACCGGTCATCGAAGATGTTTTCATGGTTGAATTTTGTTTCTCTACACCGCGCATCATCATGCACATGTGTTTGGCCTCTATAACCACCGCAGCGCCTTCAGCTCCAGTTACATCCTTAACTGTTTCCGCTATTTCCTGAGTTAGTTGCTCTTGAATTTGCAAACGCCGAGCGAACATATCTACGATACGTGCGATTTTAGATAAGCCTAGAACTTTGCCATTAGGAATATACGCTACGTGCGCTTTACCAATAAAAGGTAATAAATGATGTTCGCACATTGAGTACAGCTCAATATCTTTGACTATCACCATCTCTCGTGAGTCTGATGGAAAAAGCGCATTATTAATGACCTTGTCTAAATCTTGATGATAGCCACGGGTTAAAAACTGCATAGCTTTAGCAGCACGTTTGGGTGTGTCGACTAAACCAGGGCGTTTTATATCTTCTCCACAGGCCTCAATAATTTTGCGATATGCATTTTCCATTTTTTGGTCTCAAATTTCCTCGTTGTCTAAGATTTAATTTATGCGAGAGGAGTTAATTGCTACAAATATTCTATTGTTAAATATAGATTAAGATTATGCAGTAAAATGAAGTTCATTCGCAATATATATGTTTATTCTGCAATAAACTTTCATGCGTAAACGGCATGGTTTAGACTTCGCACATAGATTACAAGACAAGCTATCTAAAATAGACAATTGTAAAATAATAGCGTGAGGGGCGTGTTCTAAAGCATGGAAAAGCAGTTAATTGATGTATTAATTAGATTCAGGTATTTGTTTGCGGTTGCCAGCATTGCTTTAACGTTACTAATAGCATATGGCGCTAAAGGAATTTATCTAGAATCTGATTACAAAATTTATTTTCAGGACGATGAACCGCAGTTGGTTGCGCATGAAACTATGCAAGAAACCTACACTAAGACGGACAATATGGCCATTATGATGCGGCCAGCGGAAGGCGAAATTTTCAGCGATAGAATGCTGAGAGTAGTTCACGAATTTAGCGAACTTGGTTGGCAAACTCCCTATGTTATTCGTGTTGATTCCCTAACTAATTTCCAACATACGTCGGCAGACGGTGATGATTTGTTTGTCGAAGACTTATTGTTAGAAGTCGACAGCTTAACGCCCCAGAAAATAGCAAAAATTAGAGAAATCGCATTAAGTGAAAAGCAACTGCTTAATAATGTTATTTCCCAAGACGGCACTACCGCTCTAATTAATATGACGTTGGAATTGCCACCAGAAGTAGATCCCCAAGTAGACGAAGCTACCCAAGCCACACAGCGCGTTGCACGCGACGCTTCGCACGCAGAAGTTGTTGCCTATGGGCGTAAAATTATTAAACAATATGAAGCAAAACACCCTGATGTTGAGTTTCATTTAATGGGTGTTTCGGCGGTTACCAACAGCTTTAATGAGGCGGCGCAAAAAGATATTTCAGGGCTCGTGCCCCTAATGTACGGTGTTATCTTGTTCGCTTTAGCCCTGTTTTTTCGTTCGATTGGCGCACTGATTGGAACCTTTGTCATAATTTCCTGTGCCAGTATCGCGGCTATAGGCGCTGGCGGATGGATTGGTTATGCGCTCAATACCGTGAACGTAACGGCGCCCACCATCGTACTAACGATAGCTGTTTGCGATGCAGTACATTTATTGTCGGTATATCTAAAAGGCTTATCTAGTGGTTATTCACCCATCGAGGCGATGAGAGAAAGCTTTAGGCTTAATTTACAACCCATCATCTTAACCAGCGTGACCACGGCGGTTGGCTTCTTCACCCTCAACTTTTCGATTTCACCACCATTTGTAGAGCTTGGCAATATGACCGCTCTCGGTGTGTTATGGGCCATGGTGTTAACATTTACGTTGTTACCAAGCGTCGTAATGTTGATCACGAGAAAACGCAAAGCCCAAGACGATGGCAACCTGTATATTACTAGAATTGCCGATTTTGTGATTGCTAATCATAAAAAGACCTTGGTTGGGAGTTTATTGGTTGCGGCGATACTCATGTCTTTTATTCCCTTAAACGTTATTGATGATGATCCAATCAGTTATTTTAAAAAGGGCGTACCGTTTAGAGACGCTTCCGAATTCGCCATTGAATACCTCCCCAGTGTAAAAGACATTAATTTTTCAATTGAATGCGGCGAGTCATCTTGTGTCAGTGATCCAGAGTTTTTAGATATGTTAGATCGCTTTGGTAAATGGCTGGAGTCTCACCCGACCGTTAGTTTTGTTAGTACTTATGTTGACGTAATAAAGCGCCTAAACCGTAGCATGAATGGGGACGATCCTGTTTATTATGATATTCCCAAAGAATCTGCTTTGGCCGCGCAGTACACCTTAATGTATGAAATGTCGTTACCTTATGGTTTAGATTTAAATAATCAACTGAACTTAGATAAGTCAGCTACTAAGGTGCGAGTCTTCACAGATAAAATAATGAGTTCCGAACTTATAACCCTCGCCGAAGAAGCAGAAGATTGGTTAAAAGCTAATTACCGAGAAGATTCCTCACCAGGATCAAGCATTAGTTTAATGTTCTCGCATATTGGTGAAAATAACATTCGTTCCATGTTGTGGGGTGGTGTGGTTGCTATTATTGGCGTGACCATTACTATTTTGATTGCCCTGCGTTCATTTCGGTATGCCGCCATTAGCTTGGTACCGAATGCCATACCCGCTTTTATGGCGTTTGGTGTATGGGGGCTGTTGGTTGGCCAGATCAACATGGCGGTGGCGGCTGTATTTAGTATTTCATTGGGAATACTAGTGGACGATACTGTGCACTTTATTACTAAGTATAGGCGTGCTCGAGAAATAAAAGGCTTGTCCAAGGAAGAAGCGATTCGCTATTCCTTTGACAATGTCGGAGCAGCCTTGGTTGTAACCACCGCGGTACTCGCTCTAGGCTTTGGTTTGTTAAGCACGTCCGACTTTAACTTAAATGCCATGTCTGGCACTTTGACCGCACTAACAATACTCATCGCCTTGATATTTGATTTTTTAATTTTGCCACCGATACTTATGTTTCTTGATCGCGATGATGATGTTAACTTAAGCGCTTAGTTTCGCGCGTTTATGAAGGGCTCTAAAATGATTAATGACCGAATCAACCTCACTGTAGAAAACCATATTGCCCACGTGCAATTTTCTCGACCAGACAAAATGAACGCCTTGGACCCAAAAATGTTCGAGGCGATTCCTATGGTTGGTGAACAATTGCGATCTGACTCCGGTATTCGAGTGGTGGTGGTTTCCGGTGATGGCGGTAATTTTTGCGCTGGTCTGGATATGTCAAATTTCACCGCACTACTAAACAAGGCTGAACAAAGTGGTGGCGCGGGTGATAAGAATGGAGACGATATTGAGCCGCCAATATCAAATCTTGGTGAACGCACCCATGGCATCGCCAACGATTATCAATACGCTGTTTGGATGTGGCGTGAACTACCAATGCCGGTGATTGCCGCGATTGACGGAGTTGCTCTAGGTGGTGGTTTACAAATTGCTTTGGGTGCTGATATGCGGTTTGCTCACGCAGAAAGCCGTTTTTCAATTTTAGAACTAAAGTGGGGCTTAGTACCTGATATGAGCAGCACGCAAATAATGCGCCATCTAGTGCCTGATGATGTAATCCGCGAACTCAGTTATACGGCACGTATATTTGGAGCTGAAGACGCTAGGGCGTGGGGTTTTATAACTAAAATTGTGGATGATCCATTAGCCCATGCCATGCAGGTAGCACAGGAGATTGCGAGTAAAAATCCACATGCAGTCCGAGCTGCAAAACGCATAATCGATTCCGCAAATTATCAAACCGCTGAAGAGGGCTTGTTAATGGAATCGCAAGAGCAAGATAAATTAATGGGCGCGCCCAATCAGATCGAAGCGGTGATGGCCGAGTTACAAAAACGTGCACCAATTTTTAATGACTGATTAACGATTTATTTAATTCCAGCTCTATGAAGCTTTAGCTAGAGTTTCATTAGCCTCACCCAAAGAATTTATAAATGCTTCGACCTCGGCGTAAGCTTCTTTGGCAGATCCGGACCTAGGGGCAAACAATTGCCAATCATGAATTTGGTTTTTCCATATTTGCAGTTTTACATCTGACCCAGCAGCCTGCGCTTTATTGGTATAGCGAATCGATTCGCCCAATAACATTTCACAATCAGATGCCTGAATCAATGTCGGAGGTAGGTCAGACAGGTCACCGAATAACGGAGAATTTAGGGGATTAGCCGGATTAACTCGCATTAAAAATAATCCAAGCCAGGCAGCAATCGCCTTTGGCACTTTACTTAATGGGCCTAATCCATTCCCTAAGATCGGGTCAGTAGCTCTATTGGCTGTGATTGTTGGTGAGCTAATGGTTAAGTCAGTGCTTGGCGAAAAACAAACTACACCATCTGGTTTTTTCAATGGCTGAGTTTTGCTCCAACCTGAAACCATAAGGGCTAAATTGCCACCGGCAGAATCACCCGAAACGAATAATGTTTTAATGGGTGCCGCGCCTTCAGGGCCGTTATCTAGAATCCAACGATAGGCATCTTGCGCATCTTTATTGGCTAAGCTGCGGCCATGCTCAGGTAGCATTCTATAATTTACGGAAAGCACCGCTGCATTAGCTAGATGAGATAAACGATGACTATAGTGACGATGCCCGCTTGCGCAACCAAAGACGAATGCGCCACCATGAAAAAATAAAATTCGTGTATTAGTGTCTGCATTAGGCGCGATAGTCCATTCAGCGCTTACACCATTAGCATCGATAGCACGAAATTCACAATCCGACTCCAAGTCAGAAGATAGATTATCCGCAAAATCGCGTATTACTCTTAAACCTTTCTTTAAGGAACGAGTTCCTATCGCTTTCTCCCGGACAGCTGCAATAGTGCCTAAAAGCGCCTTTCTATGTTCAACGTCATCGGGGTGATCATCAAAGATATGGTAGTTATCTTGGCTTGCGCTGAGGTCAAATTGTGAATGGTCGGCACCAGTCAGTACAAATTTGGCGATTACCCAGCAAAGAATTAACAGTAAGGTTATAGAAAATATTATTGTTACCATGTTTGGTTTTTATAGCAGCTTGTGACTGTTTTCGACTAATTTTAATAATTATAACCTCTAGAGGCCTCGCTGATTTTAAAATGCTGTTAACTAGTTACAAAATTACACTAAGCAACGAAATCATTTAGTGCTTGCCCTGTAAGCCGATAAACATCCCAACCGTCCTTGATTACAGCACCCATTGCCTTATAGAATTTTATTGAGGGCTCGTTCCAATCGAGCACACTCCATTCTACACGGCCGCAATTATTACGCACAGCGATGGTCGCTAACTCTTTGAGTAGGGCTTTTCCTGCGCCGTGCCCTCGTTGTTCTGGCGAAACGTATAGATCTTCCAAATAAATTCCATGTTTCCCCAACCAGGTAGAGAAGCTATAAAAATAAATGGCAAAGCCCACTGGCATCTTGTCGATTTCGGCGATCAGACCGAATACCATAGGCTGGTCGCCGAACATGTATTGCTTGAAGTGCTGTTCGGTCGCAACCACTTCATGTTCGGCTTTTTCATAGATAGCCAGTTCTTTAACGAAATCCAAAATTAATGCGCAATCATCGATAGTGCATGGGCGTATGGTAAGTTCTGAGTTAGTCATAGGTGTCTTCTTTATAATGAACAGGCATTTTACGACTTATTGCCACGCTGGCAACCACCGCGAGCGCAAATAAAATTCCGATTAGATCCAGTGATTCACCGAGTAGTAAAGCCGCCGCGAAAATAGTAATAAAAGGTTGTAGTAATTGTGATTGACTCACTCTGGCAATACCACCCATGGCCAGGCCTTTATACCAGAAGAAAAATCCAAAATATTGGCTCATTAAGGCCATATAAACAAAGGCCAGCCATACTGAGTTTGGTATTGCAGCGATATTAGCTGGCGCATACAAAGATGCAGGAACAATGGCCACCGGTAAGCTGATTACTAAAGCCCAACTGACTACCTGCCATCCAGTCATAGATTTTGCTAGCCGTGCACCATAGGCATAGCTCACCGCGGCACAGATGACAGAACCCAACAACGCAAAATCTCCATAACTGAAGTTTGCAAAGCCGTCCCACAGTGAAAAAATAATAACCAAGACGCCGCCAACAATACTAGTAAGCCAGAATCCCAAAGAGGGCCGTTCATTGTTAATAAGCGCACCGACAAACGCGGTAGCCAAGGGTAGTACGCCAATGACAACGCCCCCATGCGATGCAGGAACGGTTTGCATTGCAAAGGCGGTAAATAATGGAAAACCAAACACGATACCGAGAGCGACAATTACCAATTGCTTGAATTGATTGGAGCTGGGAATAGGGGCCTTGTAGCTATACAGAATTATGATAGCGACTATCGCTGCAACGCAAGCACGCCCGAGACCAATAAAGACTGGGTGTAGATAGGGTGTTGCATATCGAGCGGCAGGTAGCGTTAAAGCAAAGATAGACACGCCAACGATACCTAGCAATAGACCTTGGTTTTCTGCTTTCATGAAGTTTGATTAGACAGTGATTTAATCTGCGATTGCAGCAAAGCAGCCGTTGGTTAACGCGCACAAATTTTGCGGATTAAGTTCAATCTCTAAACCTCGTCGACCGCCGCTAACAAAAATAGAATCGAATAGTTTGGCTGAGTCATCAATAACGGTAGGAAGGCGTTTTTTTTGCCCGAGCGGACTAACGCCGCCCAAAACATAACCAGTACTGCGAGTCACTTTATTTGGTTCAGCCATACTGGCTTTTTTCGCGTCCACACTTTTAGCCATTGATTTTAAATTGAGCTGTTTTAGAGCGGGTACCAAGCCGACGGCCAAAGAGCCACTATCTAACTCCACCACCAGCGTTTTAAAAATGCAAGCGGCATCAATATTCATATTATCAGCTGCCTCTGAGCCGTAAGATTCAGCGCCGGGGTCGTGCACATAGGCGTGCACCGTGTGCTTGGTGTTGCTCTTTTCAAGAATGTTGATGGCGGGCGTCATTACGATATTGTGATACAAACAGTTCGATACAAGCGGTTTTATACAAGTAGTTTGATACAATAAGTCTATGGACTCAAGCAATCAATCAAGCCAAAAATGCTGCCCTTTATGCAAGAGATATATCCATTTAACTTTTCATCACTTTATACCACGCAAAGTACATCGCCGTGCGCACTATAAAAAGAACTACACTAAAGCACAACTAAACGAAGGCGTGCATGTTTGTAAGCAATGTCACTCTGGGGTACATAAAGCCTATGATGAAATGACGTTGGCAAAAAAGTTCAAAACGCTTGAGAAAATTCAAACGGATGCAACCTTAGGCCGACATTTTGAATGGGTGGCTAAACAGCGAGTGCGGACTTGATTGACGTCAGGCGATTATGTGCTTAATAAGGGCCGAAGTAAAAAATACGCCCGTTATGCAGATAATAACGGGCGGCGTTTTATTTATGAGGTATACGTTCCACTACTTGGCGTTTACCTTGTGCGCCAGCAGCGAGCTCTTTAATACCTTCGGCTTCAAAGGCATCAACTCTAAGCACATCATAAAGCGCGGTTAAGGCTTCTAGTAACTTTTTCGACTCATCTTTAGTAACGACTTTTTCCTCAACGGCCCAGTCAACTAACATTTTACGCTCATGTGCCATCAGCAGCGCGATGCCATCAAGGTCATCAGGGTCTCGTGCTCGAACAGCTGTATGCAGTTTGTTGCGCACTTCTTTGGTTTCATTGGCCAGGCGATAGGCGTTTAGAATTCGACCTAAAGAATCCTGCGCATCAGGGTTGACATAACAGCCTCGGCTTAAGGTTTTTCGCATAGGGGTGTCCTTAACAATCGTCATTGCCACTTCAGTACCCAATTTATCATTAGGGCCATTCAGACCAGTTGCTCCTAATGGAAATACCAGTACTCTCAAGGGCCAACGCAATGCCGGCACAGGATAATTAATAATCAGTTCACGAAAATCTTTTTTCAGATCACGAAGGCAAGTTTGTAAGCACCATTCCACGATAGGGCGATGTTCTTCTGGATAACCTTCTTCGTGCCAGTATTTAATCACCGCAGACGCATAATATAGATGCGTTAAACAATCCGCCATGCGACCAGACAAGCGTTGGCGGGCTTTAAGCCCTCCGCCTACCGACAGTAACGAGACATCGGTCATTAAGGCATAAGCCGCTGAGAAACGCCCAAGTTGTTTATAGTATTTGCCGATATTGCCTTGGCTAGGAGCGGGTTCAAGCCATGCATTAGTAAGGCCGGCGATCAGCGCTCTCACCGCATTGCGGCTAGTGTGTGCAATGTGTTTATAAAACACACCATCAAACTTTTTAACACCCTCCTTTTGATCCTCTAAGCCTGCCGCTTCAATCTCTTCAACGATGAAAGGGTGGCAGCGAATCGCACCTTGACCAAATATCATTAGGCTACGGGTAAGAATGTTTGCGCCCTCTACAGTAATACCAATAGGGATTGCCTGATAGGAACGAGCTAGGAAGTTACGTGGCCCGGTAATCACGGCGCGTCCTGCGACCACATCCATAGCGTGGTTAACAGCCTTGCGCATTAAGTCGGTATTACGATATTTAAGCACAGCGGATAAAACTGCAGGGCGAACGCCACGATCGAGCATGCCCGAGGTCAGTACGCGCGCGGCATCCATCATATAGGTATAACCGGCAATCGGCTCCAGAGCTTCTTGAACACCTTCGAATCGGCTAATCGAACGCCCAAATTGTTCTCTGGTGAAAGAGTAGGAACCGGTCGCTAAGCAGGCCACTTTACCGCCTCCTGTAGCTAGAGCTGGTAAGGATATAGAGCGACCTATAGACAAACACTCTAACAGCATGGTCCAGCCCTTGCCCAACATGTCCTGACCACCAATTACTTGCTCCATTGGGATAAATACTTCTGTACCCCAAGTTGGACCATTCATAAACACGGTATTCATCGGCAGGTGGCGCGTGCCGCTATTGACTCCTTCGAGATCAGCCGGTACTAGCACACAAGTTACCCCGATGTCAGGGGTGTCACCTAATATTTCATCTGGGTCATATACTTTTATCGCTAAGCCAATCAACGTTGCCACAGGCGCAAGCGTTATATAGCGCTTGTTCCAAGTGATTTTCAAGCCTAAGGTTTCTTTACCTTTCCACTCGCCACGACAAACAATGCCTTTGTCAGGAATTGCGCCTGCATCCGAACCCGCAACTGGTGATGTTAAGGCAAAACAAGGTGTTTCTTCACCTTTGGCAAGCCGCGGAAGGTAATAGTCTTTTTGTTTTTCTGTTCCATACTCCATCAATAATTCACCCGGCCCGAGTGAGTTAGGCACCATCACGGTGACCGACGTCGAAACACTGCGCGTCGACAGCTTCATGACAATTTCAGAGTGAGCAGAATGAGAAAAGCCTTTACCGCCCTTGTCTTTTGGAATCATAAGTCCGAAAAAACCGTTTTTTCGGATAAATGCCCAAACTTCATCTGGTAAATCAAAGTCCTCGTGAGTCAATTTCCAATCGTCGACCATTAAACAAAGTTCTTCAACCGGGCCATCAAGAAAGGCTTGCTCTTCTTCCGTTAACTTGGCCGGGACTGACGCTAGCAATTTATTCCACTGCGGCTTGCCAGAAAATAACTCTCCATCCCAGTCAACACTGCCAGATTTCAAGGCTTCAGCTTCTGTGTCAGAGAGGGTTGGTAGAAGTCCGCGGACCCAATTGAGCAAAGGCGCGCTTATGCTATTTAGCCGCAGCGAATTGGGAAAAATTAGAATGCAAGTAAGGGCCAGTAGTATTACCCCAAAGAGAACACCTAAAATTGACCAGCCACCTACAATGATGCCCGCTAGGGTCACTACCGCTAATACCACCGCTGATAATGTGGTCGTCATATTGAAATACAGCACCACCAAAGCACCAATTAGAAAGAATAAAACACTCACTTCAATCGCTCCTTATCACTTAAGAATATTTTTGGGTGAAAAATACGGAAAAGTTGTATCTTACTAATCAACTAGCAATTCACCTATCCGTCATTTATGGCTACAGAGCAAGTCGCTTGGCTTGTGCACACACGCCTAAGATCAAAACTCTATCAATACAGGATCATAACGGTAAACGTGAAGCATTTAAAGAATAACGCTAAGCTGTCGCTCCTGCGCGGCTCTAGTCAGCTAACCGAATAACACATTAGCTTATGTTCAGATTTATAAGCCAATCGACTATTTAGTATTACAAATTTAGATCGCTTACACATTCGTCAGTAACTTTTGTACTCAGATTTAATGCAGCCTCATCCTTACCTGCCTCGCTTAACTTAGCGATTTTGGCAAAATCAGTTTTTATACAGTGCACTCATAAATTTTCTTCGCTGGCGCTTGCATGTCTTGAGGAGTTTGATCGTCCTATGCAATGCAAAGCTCTAGAATTGCATGTTTCATAGTGATAATTTGCGATTTTGGAATCTCTGGATAACTTGATAAGTCGCCAGTTGTATTAATTGTAAGATCTCTATATTTGTCGCCCACAGGGTCACTATCCGCATCAGCGGTTGATTTGTTATAAGAGTTGCATTGGGAATCGTCAGAATCGCGGTCACACGCGGCAAACAACGAAACTAAAATAAGGACACTAATATTTTTTAATTTTCACACCAGTATCTTGGAAAGGTTGAGAACAAACAATTAAGCCCTCAGGTTTTAAGGCTATTGGCTTAAGCAGGGTTTTTGAGAGCTAATGACTATTAAGCTGTGCATTAATAACTTTCATAGTCGCTTGAATCGCCGCGAATATCTGATTCGCATTGACTCCTCGAGTAGTCATTTTAGTTTTGTTGGCTAATTCCCAAGTAATCGCCGCTTCGGTAATCGCATCGGTTTTCCCGCCTTTAGGGATATGGACTTGATAGTCGAGTAAAGTAGGGCGCTTTAAGTCGGTGTTAGCAGCTAATATTTTATCTAGCGCATCTACAAATGAATCGTAAGCACCATTGCCAGTACCATTTTCGCTATAGCTCACGCCATCAATTGCAATAGTGAGATCAGTTCCCGAGTCGCCATTTAGTTCGCTATAAGTTTTACAGTCTTCGAGCGTGACCCGTTGCGAGTTTTGAGTTTCGAGTACATCGCTAATAATAAAGGGTAAGTCTTCAGGTGTGACTATTTGCTTGGAATCGCCGAGCGCAATAATTTTTTCTAATACCCGTTTTTGATCTTCTTCTGAAAGGCTGATGCCTAACTCATCTAAGTTTTGAGTTAATGAAGCTTTGCCGGCCATCTTGCCAAGCGCGTAGACACGTTTTCGTGCAAATCGCTCTGGCGAAAGCTTGGTTACATACAGGCCACCTTTTTTGTCACCATCGGCATGAATGCCAGCCGTTTGAGTGAATACATCCGTTCCTAAAATAGGCGCATTACCAGCAACGAACTTTCCTGAAAAACTTTCTACCATTTGGCTGACATCAACAATGTGTCGCTCATCAATGTTCAATTTTAAATCCATTTTGTCACGCAGAACTACCGCTACTTCGGCCAAGGAAGCATTGCCAGCCCGTTCGCCTAAACAATTAATAGTGCAATGAACTGAGCTGATACCAGCATTAACCGCGGCCATAACATTGGCGGTGGCCAATCCATAATCGTTATGTGGATGAAAATCAAAACTGAGTTCAGGAAAGCGCGTAATCATATCGCTAATACTCTTTGTTACTTCCTGTGGTGACATCACGCCTAAGGTATCGGGCAACATGAAATGACCAACACCACAATCTTTTAGTGAATCAGCCAGTTGATAAACATAGTCTGGATTGTCTCGGTAGCCATTCGACCAATCTTCAAAGTAAATATTGACAGCGATATCGTTGGCATGAGCATAGTCAATGGTCTGCTTGATTCGCTCAATATGTTGTTCAGGCTGCTGTCGTAATTGCGTTAAACAATGCTTTTCACTGCCTTTGGCCAGCAGGTTAATAACTTTGCCGCCCGCACCGAGAATCCAATCAACACTGCGCGTGTGGTCCACAAAGCCGAGCACTTCGACTTGATTGAGATAACCGTTTTCGGCCGCCCAGTCATTAATGTTTTTTACGGCCTTTTGCTCACCTTGTGAAACACCAGCGGAGGCAACTTCTATGCGGTCCACCTTCAAGCGACTCAGTAACGCTTGCGCCATGCTGAGTTTTTCTAAAGGTGCAAACGAAACACCCTGCGTCTGTTCTCCGTCACGCAGCGTGGTGTCCATTAATAGAATTGTATTGGGGTTTGGCATAGTATAAGAATCTAAGTATTAACTGAACTATATCGATTTTGACTCAATAAATAAAAGGGTTTAGACGGTACGGAGCGAATATGATTGTTGATTCGTGCTGACTAAATTATTCAATTAAGGATTCCAACAATTAACAAAAACGGCCAGCGAATGCTGACCGTTTTAAAAGTATTTTTCATTAGCTAATAGTTTGCCTAAAGCTCGAGTTTGCCGACAACTCTAGCTTGCCCACAACCATGGAAACTGTTCCTTATGTTTAACTTCATAAGTGTCAATATGCTCGGCTTGTTTTAATGTTAAGCCAATGTCGTCTAAGCCATTGAGTAGGTTGTTCTTGCGAAAACCGTCAATTTCAAAATTTATTTCAATGCCGCCTGGGGTAGTCACTTGTTGGTTTTCCAAGTCAACTGTAAACGCGACACCTTCATTGGCAGAAATTTCAGCCATGCAGGCTTGCAAAGTATCGGCATCAACCACTACTGGTAAAATGCCATTCTTGAAACAATTGTTGTAGAAAATATCGGCAAAGCTGGTTGAAATAATGGTATTGAAACCGTAATCATCAATGGCCCAAGGGGCGTGCTCACGAGATGAGCCGCAACCAAAATTATCACCCGTCACCAGCACTTTAGCACCTTCAAAGTTGGGGTTGTTTAGCTCAAAGTCAGCATTTGGCGTACCGTCTTCTTGAAAACGCCAGTCGTGAAACAAATGCTGGCCGAAACCTGTACGTTCTACTTTTTTCAAAAATTGTTTGGCAATGATTTGATCGGTATCTACATTGCTACGATTCATCAACGCCGCAACGCTTGTGTGTTTTGTGTATTTTTCCATTTCTTTTTACCTATAAATAAGCTGAGGGCTCTTTAGTTAGCTGAAGGCTGTTTACATTAATTGGCTGAGGGCTCTTTACTTAATTAGCTGAAGGCTCTATCCCAACTCACGGATATCTACAAAGCGACCGGCACCCGCGGTTGCGGCGGCCATGGCGGGTGACACTAAGTGAGTGCGGCCCCCTTTGCCTTGTCTGCCTTCAAAATTGCGATTAGACGTTGACGCACAACGTTGACCGGGTGAGAGTTGGTCACCGTTCATAGCCAAGCACATAGAGCAACCAGGTTCACGCCATTCCCAACCCGCATCAGTAAATACTTTATCCAATCCTTCTTGCTCAGCTTGCTCTTTCACCATGTACGAACCGGGTACAGCTATCGCCGTGACATGCTCTGGTACCTGAGTGCCTTTAGCCACTTCAGCGGCCGCCCGAAAATCCTCTATACGAGAGTTTGTGCATGAGCCTAAAAACACATAATCCACTTCAATGTCGGTCATCTTAGTGCCCGCATCAAGGCCCATGTAATTCAACGCGCTTTCGCACGCTATTTGCTTGCCTTCCAATTCAAAGTCAGATGGTGCTGGCACACTTTGATCCACTGGCACTACTTGTTCCGGAGACGTGCCCCAGGTAACTTGCGGTGCAATGTCTTCGGCGGCGAGTTCAACGACTAAATCAAACTCGGCACCGTCATCGCTGGGCAGTGATTTCCAGTAACTAAGGGCTTGCTCCCATTGGTCTCCCTTAGGGGCAAATTCTTTGCCTTCTAAAAAATCATAGGTCTTTTGATCTGGCGCCACTAAGCCTGCGCGAGCACCGCTTTCAATTGCCATATTGCATAAGGTCATACGGCCTTGCATCGACAAAGCGCGAATAGCATCGCCCGCGTATTCAATTACAAATCCATTGCCGCCCGCGGTGCCGATCTTACCAATAATGGCTAAAGCAATATCTTTAGCCGTACTGTACTTAGATAAGGTGCCATCCACTTTAACCAACATCGTTTTTGATTTTGATTGCGGCAAGCACTGAGTGGCCATCACGTGTTCAACTTCAGAAGTACCAATACCAAACGCTAGAGCACCAAACGCACCGTGCGTAGCCGTGTGGCTATCACCGCAAACGGTAGTCATGCCAGGGTGTACAAAGCCGTGTTCAGGCACTACTACATGAATAATGCCATTGTTCTTGCTTTGCATGTCGTACAGCGTTAAATCGTGCTTGGCACAATTATCGATCATGGTTTGTACTTGTTTGGCGCCGATTGGGTCAGGCAGGTTAATGCGTTCAGCTAATTTAGTTGGCACACAATGATCCAAGGTTGCGAGGATGCTGTGCGTATTGCGAATATCGCGGTTCGCTATATCCAAGCCTTCAAAGGCTTGGGGTGACGTGACTTCGTGCATAAGATGGCGGTCGATGTAGAGCAGGGGCGCTTGTCCTGGCTCCTGATGCACAAAGTGCGAATCCCAAATTTTTTCGTACATGGTTTTAGCCATGGGAATACCTCAATTTAACGGTGTTTCTAACGTTTATTCTATGCTGGTTTGCTTCCAGATAGAGATAAATAATAGCAAAGCCTATTGATAATACAAATTCATTGTTTTTATAATATTAATTCCAAGTTGGAATATTAAAATAATGAGTAAGCATAAATGGATATCTTAGCGCTACAAGCCTTTATTGCGGTGGCGAGACATGAGTCATTTTCAAAAGCCTCTGAACAACTATTCGTCACACAACCGGCGATCAGTAAACGAGTGGCCAGCCTTGAAGAAGAGCTAGGCACACGCTTGTTTAACCGTGTAGCACGGCAAATCAGCTTAACCGAAGCCGGCAAGCAATTATTGCCCAAGGCACAAGATTTAGTAGATCAAGCTGAAGATATGCAACGCTACGCGTCCAACCTAAGTAGCGATATCAGCGGCAATTTGTCAGTAGCGATTGCCCACCATATTGGTCTACATCGAATGCCGCCGATACTCAAAGAGTTCAATCAGCGCTATCCAAAAGTTGATTTAGATATTCGTTTTGAAGATTCAGATCAAGCCTTTGATTTAGTTCAGCACGGCGATATAGAGTTTGCAGTAATTACCCTGCCAAGCCAATTACCTGAAAAGTTAGTCAAAGAAATCATTTGGACAGATAAGTTAAATGTAGTGGTAAGCAACGACCATGAACTATCGACACTAAACAAAGTTGATCTCACAAAATTGGCAAACTACCCCTGCGTGTTAACCAGCAAAGACACTGAAACCTACAAAGTAATCCAACGCGAGTTTGATGAACAAGGCTTAGAATTAAACATGCAAATGGAAACCAATAATTTGGAAACTTTAAAGATGCTCGCAGGAGCGGGTTTAGGCTGGTCACTGCTGCCACAAACTATGATTGAAAAAACGCTCACGCCTTTGAATGTCGGCGTTGATCTTATTCGTGAACTAGGTTTGGTAGTACATAAGAAACGCAGTTTATCTAATGCGGCAAAAGCATTGCGAGTGTTGATTCAAGTAAGTTCAGAATAAAAAGGTGGGTTTAGTTTGGTGGTTTTAAAATAAGTGGCTATGTGAGTTAGGTGTACTAGCCTAGTATTAATACGGCTGTGGAGTGACGTTTTGAAAACCACAATTCGATGTCTTTACTCTATTTTTGATTTTTTCCGATGTTTATCCAGATTAGATTTCTAATGTTCGGCTGTAATTATTCCCTGCCAGTGCCCGATAAGCGTTACAATGACTATTAATGTAACTGCTCTCCTCGTCGAGCTTACTGATTTTGTATGTTGAGTCTGTTAATAATATTTTTTGTTGTTGCCATTGTTTTTTCGTTTTTGTGTTCGCTTTGGGAGGCCGTGCTACTTAGTATTACGCCTACTTACGCAAAAATTCAACAGCAAAAAGGTACCGCTCTTGGTCGTACTCTGCAGGACTTTAAGCAGAATATAGATAAACCGCTATCGGCTATCTTAACTTTGAACACCATTGCACATACCGTTGGCGCAATTGGTGTCGGCGAGCAAGCCGCGGCTATTTGGGCAGACAGTAATCCCTTGATTACACGCCTGTTGATTCCAGCAGGTATGACGCTCGCGGTGTTAATACTGTCTGAAATTGTACCAAAGACAATTGGTGCTTTGTATTGGCAACGTTTGGTCAAATTCACGGTGTTTAGTCTAAGAATTTTAATGTTCGCTCTGGCGCCATTAGTTTGGGTTGGGCAACTAATAACCAAGTCTCTCAAAAAGGATTCTGACCAACCGATCCTCACGCGTAATGACTTTTTAGCAATGGCCGAACTCGGTGTTGAGGAAGGAGTGTTTGAGCGGAGCGAATCACAAATGTTGGGCAGTATGCTCAAGTTTAAAGGCATAGAAGTTTGTGATGTTATGACCCCTCGCACCGTCGTAACCGCCAGTGCTGAAGAACAGACAATTAGCTCTTTTTATGAAGCTAAAGAGAATGCACAGTTTTCCCGGATCCCTACCTATAGCCAGGGTAATAAAGATCTAATTACTGGATACGTTTTAAAGGTAGATGTCATCACTGCACTCTTGGATGGACATGGTGATAATTCCCTAAAGACTTTGCGGCGCGATATAGTTGCCGTAGCTGATAACTATGTCATTACAGATCTGTTTAAGACTCTCACCGAAAGAAAAGAACATATTGCGGTAGTGTTAGATGAGTTTGGTGGCATGGATGGAATTATCACTATGGAAGACATTATCGAAACCATTCTTGGGATGGAGATTGTTGATGAGACTGACACCACTACTGATATGCGAACGCTCGCCCAAAAGCACAGAGAAAAACGCGTTGAAGCGTTAGACGCTTTAGATAATCAACAAAGTAAAGGTTAGGGGTCGAGTCTTGCTCTTTGCGTTTTATTAAAAGGGCAAAATAAGGTATAACTATGGGTGACCCTATAACGGATATTGCAGTGGAGTCTCATAAAAAGACTTCGATCTGGGGATAGTCTGCAATTACTTCCTAAAAAAAATAAAAACGTTAAAAAAATATGAACCTAAATATAAAAGTATTGGCCGTTTTATTCGGCTGTCTCGCTCTATCTGCTTGTACCACGGTGCCTGAATTAAATAGAGAGTTAGTCCAACAGCAAAAAATCACCTCTATTAATCTAAACCAAATGGATCAAAACATGAACATAGATGCGGCGGATGGCGCTACAGCTAGTGCTGCTACAGGTGGGCTTATAGGCGCCTTGGTGGGAGGTGCAATAGACTCGAATATAAATGCAAAGCGAAAAAAAGCTTTGGAACCTATGTTGGAGATGATAGATAGCCTCAATGTAAATATGGTTTTAAACAATGCGCTTGAGGACAATTTAGAGCGCGGTGGAGCCTTTAGTGAGAATGTGGTGATTAACACCAACTTCGATGGAAGCGTTAAAACGTCATTTCTTGTTCCTACTCTAACTCCGAATGTCATTATGAAGGCTAATTATTCAGGTGTTATGGTGGTTTTAGATGCATCCATGCCCCAACAGTCTGCTGAGAATAAACAAAGTCAATATAACAGCACCTACACTTCTGAACAGGTCTTGGATAGCGATCTGCTGTCCAAAAGAGAAGATAACAAACAATTTTGGAAAGACAATCAGCTATTATTAAGAGAAAAAATTGTTGACGGTCTTTATGATGTGGCGGAGCAATTTGTTGACGACTACAACGCCGATCAAGCGCAGTAGTAAAGGCCGATTGCCTGAGATTGAATCGTAAGCAGTAATTAATGCCAGCTAGTGAAAATCCCTAGACTTAGCTTTTAAACGGGGCAGGGCATGCCCTTGGTCTTCCACATAGCCAGCGACTACATTGGCGACGCCGTGACCGTCTTCACTGAGGTCGCTAATTTCTAAGGTGCCTTTTATATACAGTATTTGGCTGGTGAGTATCTCGCGCCGAAAACGTTCTTGAATGCCTTTCCAGAGCACCACATTGATATTGCCAGTTTCATCTTCTATGGTCATAAAGATAACCCCACTGGCAGAGCCAGGGCGTTGCCGGCCCGTCACCACGCCGGCGACTTCAATTAAGCTATTGTGGCGTCGTTTGAGCAGTTGTTCAGCTAAGGTGCAGCGTGTAAATGGTTGTGAGCTGCGCAGTAATTGCATGGGATGATGGTTTAAGGAGACTCGGCGAGTGCTGTGGTAGTCGGCCATCATGTTTTCTAGCTCGCTTAACGGCGGTATAAATGTGACAGGATGAGATACTTGGGTATTAAGGCCATCATTATATTGCAAGGCTTCCCAATAAGCGCGGCGACGATTGTCTTCAAAGGCATGAAACGCATTAGCGTGGATAAGCTTAGTTAACTCTTGAGTGTTGAGTAGCTTGCGGTTTTTTACATCATCAATGCTGCGAAACGATGCTTTGCGGCGTGCTGACATTATCCTTAACGCTGATTTTTCAGTTACCCCTTTGACTAGGCATAAACCAAGTCGCAGAGGTTGTTCTGATTTTTTATTAAGACTGTCACTAAGCTCAAGGCTATCATTAAGCTCAAGGCTGTGCTCCCAATCGCTATTGTTAATGCACACGGGTAATATTTTTAAATTGTGTCGTCGCGCATCTTGGATTAATTGTGAAGGTGAGTAAAAGCCCATGGGTTGGCTATTAAGCAATCCAGCATAAAAAGCCGTTGGATGATATTTCTTAAGCCACGATGAGAGATACACCAATAGCGCAAAACTTGCTGAGTGTGACTCAGGAAAACCGTAACTGCCAAAGCCTTGAATTTGTCTAAATAGCTGCTCCGCAAACTCTTGGCTGTGACCACGTTCTAACATGCCATTAATTAGTTTGTCTCTAAATTGATCTAAGTTGCCATGCTTGCCCCAGCTGGCCATGGCGCGGCGCAATTGATCGGCTTCGCCACCACTAAAACCTGCCGCTACCATAGTAAGTTTAATCACTTGTTCCTGAAAAATGGGTACGCCTAATGTGCGCTCTAATACCTTTTTAATTTCTGGGGTAGCATAACTAACGGCTTCTTCACCACTGCGGCGTTTCAAAAACGGGTGCACCATATTGCCTTGAATAGGGCCGGGGCGAACAATGGCGACTTGAATGACTAAGTCATAATAGTTGCGTGGTTTTAAACGCGGTAGCATCGATATTTGTGCGCGCGATTCAACTTGAAATACACCAATGCTGTCGCCTGCGCAGAGCATGTCGTAAACCGCAGGGTCTTCACGAGGTATATCTTGCACGGTAAGTTGTTTTGCTTGGTATTGATTGATCATTTTTAAAGAACGACAAATAGCGCTTAGCATGCCAAGCCCAAGCACATCGACTTTGAGCATGGCGAGGATTTCAATATCGTATTTGTCCCATTGAATAATGGTTCGTTCTGGCATCGCTGCGTTTTCAATAGGCACAATAGTGCTGGTAGGGCTGTTGGTAATAAGGAAACCGCCAACGTGTTGTGACAGGTGTCGTGGTGTGCCCAGAATTTCTTTTACCAGCTTTAGAAATTGCAAACTTAAGGTGCTATCAAAGTGCATGTTGCGCGCTTGCATTTGTTCAGCGAGCGCATCGATTTTGTCCCACCACGCCAATGACTTATTTAACTCTTCGATAAAGTTAAGCGGTAAGCCTAGCGCCTTGCCCACATCGCGTACGGCGCTTTTACGCCGATAAGTGATAACCGTAGCGGTTAACGCAGCGCGTTTTCGTGAATATTTGCGGTAGATGTATTGAATAACTTCTTCGCGTCGATGGCTTTCAAAGTCCACATCAATGTCAGGTGGTTCATTACGCTCTTTAGAGATAAAGCGCTCGAATAACAGCTCGTTACTATTAGGGTCTACCTCGGTAATAAACAAACAATAACAAACGCATGAATTAGCCGCCGAACCTCGGCCTTGACACAAAATACCTTGTGCGCGGGCGAAGTCGACTATGTCGTAGACGGTTAGAAAATAATACTCGTACTGCATTTCTTCTATAACGGCTAGTTCATACTCAATAAGTTTGTGTATTTTGTCAGGCACGCCGCTAGGCCAACGCAAAGATGCTCCTTGTTCGGTGATTTGCCGCAAATACTGCAGTGGACTTAAGCCGTTGGGTACAACTTCGCGCGGGTATTCATAACGCAGTTCACTCATTGAAAAATGACACAGCGCTGCAATATTGCACGCTTCTTGAAGTAGGGCAACGGGGTATTGATGCTGCAATACGTTTAACGGTTTTAGATATCGTTCGGCGTTTATTTGACGTTGTAAACCGAGGTTTTGAACCGTGGTATTTAAGCGAATGGCCGTGAGCGTGTCTTGCAATGGTTTGCGGCTTTTACGGTGCATGTGCACGTCATTGCAGGCCACCATATTGATTGATAGTTTTGCGCTAAGTTGTTCTCTATATAAATACTGATGATGATCGTCACTATGCCAAAATAATTCTACGCCAAGCCATAAGCGATTTTTGAAATAGTGTTTTAAGAGATGACCGTATTGCTCATTAATATCAAGATTATCTGGCTCAAGTCTGGGTAGCCAAATAGCCAAGCAATGTTGTAAGCCGAACTGTAAATCACTTAGCGATAACGCATATTTTCCTTTGGCGCTGCGTCGTCGGCCCTTGGTAATCAGTGCTGATATCTCACTATAAGCTGTACGGCTAGGGGCGAGTAAAATAAGTTTCAGTTTAGTGTCGTTGGCAGTAATTGAAAACTCACTGCCAATAATCAATTTAAGGCCGCATTCTTCACTGGCTTTATAAGCTTTAACCACTCCCGCAAACGAGCACTCGTCAGTGATAGCCACGGCCTCATAACCCAAGTCTGCTGCTTGGAAAACGAGTTCTTCAGGGCTAGAAGCGCCGCATAAAAATGAATAGTGTGATTTAGTGTGGAGTTCAGCAAACACGCGTGTACAAATCTCAAAAATTGTTATCAAAATTACAGCTTATATTGAATAATGTACAAAAAACAAGTACCTAAAGCGAAATTGAGAAAAATAAGCATACATACGGCGTCATATAAAACTGATATTGCTTGTTTAGTATTTGATTAATCAAATAAATGAACATATACTTGCGTAATCAAGTATCACTCAAATGAATAGAGTATGTCGAAAAAAGTAGTGGATCATTTGGTCATTGACCTTATGAGTTTGCAAAGTACAATTCAGAAACGTGTTGGTGGTGCGTTGTCAGTACATGGCTTGGGTATTTCTGATTACTTTGTCCTAAATCAGCTCTATATTGCGCCATTACAGAAAATGCGTCGCAGTGATCTTGCTGAACGAGTTGGTTTGAGTCCATCTGGAATTACGCGCTTGCTGAACCCTCTAGAGAAAATTGGTCTTGTAGACAAGGAATTAAACCCTCGTGATGCTAGAGTTAGCTTAGTTACGCTTTCAGTGTCCGGGAAACAAGTTTATGAAGATGCAAAAGTTTCGTTTTCAGAGGCTTCGCGCGGCTTGTTTGAGTCTCTTAATGTAACTCAGCAAGGCAAATTGTCCGAGCTGATCAAGATGGTGCTGTGAATAATTTGAGGTGAAGCATGTTAACCAAAGGTCACTGTTTATGTAAAAAAACGGCGTGGGAGTATGCGGGTGAAATGACTTGGGCCTGTTACTGCCATTGTGATGATTGTCGGCGTAATTGTGCAGCGCCGATCACTGCATGGTTTGGAGTATCGCAAAAAAAATTTAAGTGGCTAGGGCAGGCTCCTAAATCTTATGAATCTTCTAAGGGTGTGTATAGATATTTTTGTGATGGTTGTGGTTCACCGCTAGGTTTTGAAGCGGACCATTACCCAGGAGGTATGCATCTGTACGCGGCTTCTTTGGAAAACCCCAACGACTATGAGCCAACATTTCACGTTAATTATGAAAGCAAACTCCCATGGATTGATACACACGATGAGCTTATAAAGCATACTGGCAGGCTTTTGGAGTCACCACAAGATTTGAGTGATTATCATAAGCCTTAGATATGATAATACGTGCTTATAATAAAAAAGACCAAGGCACCGTTATTTCTCTTTGGGAAGAATGTGGTCTCATTGTGCCGCAAAATGATCCGATTAAAGACATAGAGCGCAAACTAAAAGTTGACCCGGACCTGTTTCTAGTTGGTGTTGTCGAAAATATAATTGTTGCTACCGTGATGGGCGGCTATGAAGGCCACCGTGGTTGGATCAATTATCTCGCTGTGAAACCTTCTGAGCAAAGAAAAGGTTATGGACAATCTATTATGCAATCAGTAGAGCAACTTCTTACGGATAAAGGCTGCCCTAAAATTAATTTGCAGGTACGTACCTCTAATGAGCAGGTAATTGCATTTTATTCTGCTATTGGCTACGGTAATGATAACGTTGTAGGTTTAGGTAAGCGTCTAGCCCAAGATTTGTAGCAAAGAAGTCATCCCGATCAGTTTTCTTCCCGGTAGGTCATTTTTATAGAGCGCTAGGCGCGTAATCAAGAAAATGAAATGTAAGAAGTTCAAATAAAAAATTTTAAATTTATGCAGACGGTAATCGTTTTGGGGATGACAGGTTTAGTTGAAAAGAATACAAAATCTATTAAATACGCTTGCTAGTTTCCCGCATTCCAACATTATTGGTAATCCGTATGTTGAGCAGTATGCAGTGGAAAATCTTCGACACTATTTTGAGTACGTCCTGAGTCAAAAGGGAAAGCGAATATTGCTCGTTGGCGAAGCGCCAGGGTACAAAGGTTGTCGTATAACTGGTATTCCATTTACCAGTGGTAGAGTTTTTCATGAAATACCGCACCCCATGTTGCTTGCTCTTAAAGATAAGATACATTTACCCAGTCTTGAGGCTGAAAATACGGCCACTATGGTTTGGAGTATTCTTGCTAATAATCTCGCCAGAAGACCTCTAGGAGAAAAGGTGACCCCCTTGCTTTGGAACGCTTTTCCATTTCATCCTCATCCCATTGGTCAGGTTAATAAGAACCGCGCTCCGAATAGCGAAGAAATTCTTTTCGGTTCTGAAATCCTCTATGAGGTACATCAAATATTTAAACCTGACTTAGTAGCAGGTATTGGGCACAAAGGCGTGATTGCGCTCCAGCAACTATTTCCAAATGATAGAGTTCAATACATTCGGCACCCATCTTATGGTGGAAAAGAGCTGTTTATAGAAGGTATAAACAGCCTTATTTAACGAATTAAAATCCTTGGGTAAATTATGTAGAGACTCGTCACCTATTTTTTTTCAGCCATCTCGTATTGTCGCATCGGCATTGAATCGACTCGAAGTTTAATTGATTTCAAATCAAGCTTGCTCGCTCGGTATTTAACGTCGCCGTCTTTGCCAATTAAAACCACACTGTCTTTGCTGGGCTCAAGATATCTTCGCTCGATTAGATCTGACAAACTCGGAGAAATAGAGCCCTTATAATTACTAACGAGTTTTCTAGTGAGCCACTCTGATTGAGATTCGCAAAGCACAAACCAAATAATGTGCCGATCATCGATATCAATCTCGGCTTGTTCGAGTGTGGTTATTGCTTGTTCACAGCTGGTACCATCAGGGACGTCAGTTGTGGTCAAAGGGCGTACCAAAACAATTCGATTGTCCCACTCAAAATACTTTAGGTCAGCAAGCTCTTTAACTGCATAGCTGTTGGTGAGTGTGGAGAGAGATGCGAACAAGCTTATCAATAGTAAAACGTGTTTAATCATGTTTATAAATTAGCATACTTTTGTGTTTGCGCTTTTCAGAGTATGGTTAATGAACTAAAATTTTCAGATAAACAAAAAACAACTACCATGAATTATCAAGCGCTAAACTTTAAAGAAAAATTATCTTTGTTGGAAGATCAATGGCAACCCAAGGTCATTGCAGAGATGAATGACTATCAATTCAAAATTGTTAAGATCAGCGGTTATTTTGTATGGCACGACCACAAAGACACGGATGAAACCTTTATAGTCTTAGAAGGAAAGCTACGCATTGATTTTAGAGATGGCCATGTCGAACTTAATGATGGAGAAATGTTTGTGGTACCCAAAGGTGTCGAACATAAACCCTATGCTGAACAAGAAGTAAAAATGCTTTTGATTGAGCCGCGCGGTACAAAGAATACGGGCGAAGAGGAGAATGATCTTACCGCTGACAATGACGTATGGATTTAATGCATTATCGATTAGCTCAATTGAATATTGCACAATTTCGCAAGCCTAAAGATCATCCTGATAACGCTGATTTTGTGTCGAACATCGACAGAGTCAATGCGATTGCCGAAAGTCAAGCAGGTTTTGTCTGGCGATTGATTGGCGATGGAAATGATGCAACGGATATTCAGGCGTTTGATGATCCAAATATTTTAATTAATTTGTCGGTTTGGAAGGATATAGAATCTCTAGCTGCATTCGCTTACAGAAATTCTGCCCACAAAGAGATAATGCGTAGGCGAACGGAGTGGTTTGACGAGATAGAATTCTATTTAGTGCTCTGGTGGGTAGAAGAGGGCCATATACCAACATTAGTGGAAGCGAAGGAGAGGCTTAAGTTGCTTGCCACTGATGGGCCTACTAAGAATGCCTTCACTTTCAAGGATTCTTTTTTACCAGACGAATAAACCTCAAGCGAAACTAAACTATGTGAGCCAACCATGAGAGTACTGTTCGTTCGAATTGTTTTTTATGCTTATCTAATAAGCTACAACACTGAGTCAATAGCGTCTGATCAAGACGCCCCCTATCTTTATGTTCTTGGGGTTACGCAGGATGCGGGTTACCCACAAGCCGGGTGTTATAAACCTCATTGTCTGCATGGTTGGGAAGATTCGAGTCTTAGGCGGGGAGCGGTATCACTTGGGTTAATTGACCCGGCGGCTAACAAAAAATATATGTTTGAAGCATCACCCAGCCTGCCAGAACAACTTTTTAATTTAGAGTCAGAGGCGCCCAGTGAGCGTTTTGATCTTGCTGGGGTATTTCTTACCCATGCTCATATTGGACATTACTCTGGATTGATGTTTTTTGGTCAAGAAGCAATGTCGACTTCTAGCTTGCCAGTTTTTGCGATGCCTAAAATGAGCCAGTTTCTAAAAGAAAATGGTCCGTGGAGCCAATTAGTAGATTACGAAAATATTACTCTACAGCCACTGAAAGATAAAGTGTTCGAAAACCTAGGACAGCTCAAAGTAATGCCTTTTTTAGTGCCGCATCGCGATGAATTTTCTGAAACCGTGGGATATCAAATAGAAGGCCCAAATAAAACCGCGATTTTTATTCCTGATATTAATAAATGGGAGCAATGGCAAACGGATATAGGTGAATTGGTAAAAAAGGTCGACTATGCGCTGTTGGATGCCGCATTCTTTGCGGATGGAGAATTACCGGGTCGCGACATGTCAAAAATACCGCATCCATTCGTTGTCGAGACTATGGAAAGACTAGCGTCGTTATCTGAAGAAGATCGCAATAAAGTCTGGTTTATTCATATGAATCATACCAACCCGATCTTAAATCCAAACAGCGCGGAGACCAGCAAGGTTAAATCAGCTGGATTTAATATCGCTAGGCAAGGAACTCGGTTTGATTTATAGGCTAGACAGAATCGACGCTAGCCGAAACTAGGCTGGTTAAATTTACGATACCGCGAGGTGTAGTATTTCTGGTAATTGAGTGAATAGGACGGTCAGCACCCAATAGGATTGGGCCGACGGCAATACCATTGCCTAAGGCTTTCAATACTGTATAGGTAATATTTGCGGCATCCAGATTGGGCATGATTAATAGATTGGCATTCCCCGTTAGCGCGCATTCTGAATCGCATTTCTCGCGAACCGCCGCATTCAATGCGGTACTCCCTTTTATGCCACCTTCAACTTCAAGGTCTGGGGCAATTTTTTTAAGGATGTTTGCGGCGTCGTTCATTTTGCTTGAAGATTCCGTGTCTCGGCGCGTATAGTCGGCGTTAGCAAGTAAGGCGACTCTGGGGGTCATGCCAAACCGTTCAACTTCTTTGGCAGCCATAACGGTAATACGCGCCAACTCTTCGGCGCTAGGGTTTTCATTAACGTTGGTGTCGGCAATAAAGTAAGAACCGTTTTCTAACAATAATAGATGCATTACTGCTAGCTGCTGATTTTCCATATCGCTCAGGTTTTCTATAAAGCCAACTTGGGTATGCAGTTTATCATCAGGGCCAGTAATCGCCGCATCTACTTCGCCCGCGTCGATCAAGGCAAATACTTGCGCGATCCGAGCTTGTTCGTCATTGCCATTTGGCGCAACAATATCAAAATCTTCGCGGTGTTTAATGCGCAGGCCGAGTTCGGTAATCGTATCCAAGATTTTTGTTTCTCTTCCAATCAGTACTGGCCGCGCATAGTTTTGATCAACAATATCTTGAGAGGCGCGCAGCACTCGTTCGTTTTCGCCGCAGGTATAAGCCACAGAATTGGATTTGATTTGTGCTTTTTCAAATATCGGCCGCATCACATTACCGGTGCGATAAACCAAAGGCTCTAAACTTTGACGATAAGATTTAACATCTTCGAAGGGTAGGGTAGCAACACCACTATCGATCGCCGCTTGCGCAACGGCGGGCGCAATGGTGGTAATGAGTCGTGGGTCGAATGGCTTAGGCAAAATATACTCAGGCCCAAAGCGCATGGTTTCGTTTTTGTAGTACTGAGCGACCATTTCATTGCTCTCAGTTAGAGCTAAATCCGCCAGAGCGTTGACGCAGGCAATTTCCATTTCGCGATTTATGGTGGTAGCGCCCACGTCTAAGGTGCCTCTGAACAAAAAGGGAAAACACAGTACATTATTAACTTGATTGGGGTAATCAGACCGACCTGTAGCCATAATCGCATCGGGTCGATGTTCAAACACTAACTCGGGGCGAACCTCTGGATTGGGGTTGGACATCGCTAGGATTAATGGTTTGTCGGCCATGCTTTTAAGCATATTAACGTCGATAAGGTCTGGTTGAGAGACACCTAGAAAAACATCGCAACCCACCATGGCGTCTTCTAATGTGCGCGCGGGTGTTTTAATTGCAAAACGTTGTTTGGTGGCGGATAAATTTTCGCGCTCTGAATGAATCACACCACGACTATCCAGCATAACGACGTTGCTAATATCAACGCCGATATCAATCAATAGATTAGTACAAGCCGTAGCCGCTGCGCCCGCACCAGAAACAACGACTTTGACTTTAGTAATGTCTTTTTCAACCACGCGCAATCCATTTTTAACCGCGGCCGCGCACACAATGGCGGTGCCGTGCTGGTCATCATGAAACACTGGAATGTTCATGCGTTCGCGCAGCTTGGCTTCAATTTCAAAGCATTCGGGTGCTTTGATATCTTCTAAGTTAATGCCGCCAAAAGTTGGTTCTAATCTGGCAACCGCATCGCAGAATGCGTCTACGTCGGTTTCGTCTACTTCTATGTCATAGGAGTCTACGTCGGCAAAGTTCTTAAAAAGAATGGCTTTGCCTTCCATAACAGGTTTGGAGGCGAGCGCACCAATATTACCCAAACCGAGCACGGCGGTGCCATTACTAACGACACCAACTAAGTTACTGCGGGAGGTGTAATAGGCGGCGGTAAGAGGGTCGTTTTGTATTTCTTTACAAGGTTCGGCAACACCGGGTGAGTAGGCCAGTGCAAGGTCGCGCTGATTCGACAATGGCTTAGTGGCTTGCACGCGAATTTTTCCGGCATTTGGAAAGCGGTGATAGTGTAAGGCGGCATCTCTTAAATCATTCGTCATGGCTTATAAGATAGTGGTTTTAATTAGTTGTATAAAGATCAACCGAGAGTCGATCTGATGATGCTGTTTTACTAGCGCTCGAGCAATCCTTCATCGGCCGCGTGAGCTTGTACATCTGCATGATAAGACGAGCGCACCATGGGGCCAGACGCCACATGCGCAAAACCGAGTGAATCACCAAACTCTCGTAATTCATCAAACTCATCAGGGTGCACATAACGTTCTACTGGTAAGTGACTCATGCTGGGTTGTAAGTATTGCCCCAGCGTAATCATGTCGCAATCGTGATCTTTTAAATCGCGCAATACATTTTTAACTTGATCAATACTCTCACCAATACCGAGCATCAAGCCAGACTTAGTATGCACCTTGGGTTGCTCGGCTTTAAACTTTTTGAGCAAATCTAAAGACCATTGATAGTCTGAACCAGGGCGAACTTTACGGTAAAGATCAGGAATGGTTTCTAGGTTATGATTGAATACGTCTGGCGGATTACTGCTCATTAGCTCAATGGCAATAGCCATGCGACCTCGAAAGTCCGGCACTAAGATTTCGATTTTTGTATTAGGGTTAAGCTCTCTAGTGTGTTGTATACAGTCAACAAAGTGACCCGCGCCACCATCGCGTAAATCATCTCTATCGACAGAAGTAATAACCACGTAGTTCAATTTCATAGCGGCAATAGTTTGCGCCAAATGTCGAGGTTCGTCTTGATCCAATGCCAGAGGGCGGCCGTGTGCGACATCGCAAAACGGACAACGGCGGGTGCAAATATCCCCCATAATCATAAATGTTGCCGTACCACGATTAAAACACTCAGACAAATTAGGGCAGGAGGCCTCCTCACAAACAGTGTGCAGCTTATTGTCTCGCAAAGTTTGTTTTAGTTCTTGCACCTTATTGCCATTCGGCAGGCGAATGCGAATCCAGTCTGGCTTACGCAATGGTGAAGTGGTTGGTTCTATTTTTACCGGTATGCGCGCCATTTTTTCAGCGCCACGAAGCTTTTCTCCTGCGATAACTGGCTTTATTCTAGGCCGTTTGGATGATGCAGGCTTGTGTGCTGTAGTATCAGACATGATGTAAACTGTTAACTAGTAAATTTTTGAGGCCCTCTTAGTGAAAACTAGGGTCAGAACAAGAGTATAACAAACTAATGCCCAAGCACGACGTGCAAGATAGAGCCGATATCATTGATATTGTAGAGCGATTTTATGCCGCTATGCTCGAAGATTCGATAATTGGTTATATTTTCACTGATGTGGCGAAAATCGATTTAGAACATCATCTGCCATTGATCGTGGATTTTTGGGAAGATAGCCTGTTTAGAACGAGTAATTATTCGGGTAATACGCTGCAAAAACATTTGGATATCAGCGCCAAGCTACCATTGACACCTGGGCATTTTACTCGATGGCTGTATTTGTTTAATAAAGCGTTAGATGAGAATCATGAGGGAGCTAATGTCGACTTGATGAAATCCAGAGCCGAATTGGTTGCCAAGGCTATTTCGGCATCGATTGTCGATGGCAAACGGGCTGATATGAAGTTAGTATTAGGCGACTAACTCACAACTATTGTTTACGCAAAAAAACGGGGTTTAACGGTTCTGAATCCTTAGCGCTGTATTTGTAGCCATCGCCTTTGAACTTAGTCAATTTATCCAAGCTTTCAACTTGATTCTGAATCACCCAAGCGGACATGGTGCCGCGGGCCTTTTTGGCGAAAAAACTAATGAGTTTGTATTGGCCATTTTTCCAGTCTTTAAACACCGGCGCGACTATATCGGCATTGACCTCTTTAGTGTCGATCGATTTAAAATACTCATTAGATGCTAGATTTAAAAGTATATTAGAATCAATGATTTTCAGTTGTTTATTAATGTTTTTAGTAATGCTTTGACCCCAGAATTCATAAAGGTTTTTTCCTTCTGGATTATCGAGCTTGGTACCCATTTCTAGGCGATAAGCTTGCATTAAATCCAACGGCCTGAGCACGCCATATAACCCGGATAAAATACGTAAATGTTGCTGCGCATATTCAAAGTCGGCTTCCTTGAAATTCTCCGCCTGCAGACCTGTATATACGTCTCCTTTAAAAGCTAATAATGCTTGCTTGGCGTTACTGGGTTTAAACGGGCGCGACCAGTTGTGATAGCGCTCTGCGTTTAGCGCAGCTAGCTTAGGGCTGATTTTCATCAACTTTTCGATATCCTGAGGCGAGATAGTGGTGAGCACATCTATGAGCGCTTCGCTTTGCTTAAGCATTGCGGGTTGACTGTATTTTTTGGTGAGGGGCGCTGCCTCAAAATCCAGTGTTTTGGCGGGTGATATAACGATTAACATGGCTTCTAAGAAGAGTGTAGGTGAATGACGAAAATTGAATGTAAATAATAGCCTTTCGAGTGTGATATTCCAATTGGCATATCTCTATCGTGTAAACTAATCTTTCTAGTTCACAGGCTCATAATATGAAACGCTGGAAAGGAATTTGGATTATTGCGGTTTCAATTTTGCATACGATATTTGCAATAGTAAGCTATGGCGCTGTGTATAAGAAGATGATCAATGACGGATTTATTGACTCCGTCAATAGTGTACATTCGGGTGTAGCTACTTGGTTTCTTCTTTTCGGAATTTTGATGTTTGCTTTAGGTCTGATGACTTATTTTTATGAAAAAACGGGTAATCAAATCCCTAAAAGTATCGCTTTTACTTTGTTGGTTTTAACTATTCTGGGAGCTGCCCTTATGCCAGTCTCTGGGTTTTGGTTATTGTTTCCAGCTGTTTTAGCAATGTTTTCTTTGAGAAAGAGCATCCATTAATATTGTGAAACAGATGCGCTTTTCTTCGACGGCTTTTTTTGAAAGTATTTACGCATCAGTTAAATTAGAACAGCGGTTAAATTAGAACACTCATGAATCTAAACCAAGTTACGCTCCCAGTGAGCGATATGGCGAATGCCACTGAGTTTTATTTATTGCTCGGGTTTACACAAATTGTCGATACCCCGCATTATGCCCGTTTCGAATGCCCCGAAGGGAATTCGACGTTTTCTCTGTCTTTAGATAACAATCACTATGAAAACGGCGTAGTAATTTACTTTGAGCATGAAGCCTTAGATCAGTGGGTGGAGGCACTTGGCGCCAAAGGAATAAAGTTCGATCAATTGCCGACAGACGAAAGCTACCTTTGGCGCGAAGCAGTGCTTTATGATCCATCAGGAAATAAGATCAAGCTATATTGGGCGGGTGAAAACAGGTTAAACCCGCCTTGGCGAGTCACTAAGGTGGCGGAGAGTTGAGGTGATCGCTACCGGTTCTTGCAATTGTGGTAGTGTGAAGTTCGGAATTAATACTGAGATATCGGATGTCTATGTTTGCCATTGTTCGATCTGTCGAAAATCTACTGGCAGCGGTGGTATTGCAGTAACTATTGTTCGCAACGGAAATTTTTCATGGATTTAAGGAAGCAATAGTATTAAAACTTGGGCTAAACCAAATCATGATTGGCGATCCAGTTTCTGCCAACACTGTGGATCTTCATTGCCTGGTAAAAATGACCATTCTACTATCTACATTACAGTAGGTTTACTTGATACGGGCTACCAAGATTTAGCAGTTAAACACCATTTGTTCGTTGGCTCCAAAGCTGAGTGGGAAAAGATTGGAGACGATGGGCTGAGACATCTAAATAATTTCCCATCTTATAAAATTGACAAATAACTATTATCCAAGAAATGGAGCTGTTATCGCGCGGATATGGCCTTTGATATGCACGCTAAACCTGCTTTGTAAAGGTTACGACAGTATTTTATAGGATATGACAATATATAGGCATTATGTAAATTACGTCATCGTATTGTCATAATACCAACATTGAAGTAAAGTAGGGGCATTGAGGGTAGTGGAGGCGCATGAATTACGCAGCTCCATTTAATAGCTATTTCATTTTTATCTGCTTTCTACACTACCCAACAGAGCGCAGTTATTTACTTAGATATATTAATAATTGTAAAAAGATAGAGTTGAGTCCGCGTGCTTACATTAAAAACAAGTTGTTGTTGCTAGCACTGTCGTTAGCAAAAAAGGCAGACAATGCAAAATCACAAAATTTACTTTAGATTTATTGCCACTATTCCCAGCGATATTGCTGCTTGGCAATATAAATTTTGACAATACAAGCTCGTATCTATGTAGTAGCTAGTTTATCAATCGTGATTGCCTCGATACAATTTTATAAATATAGATTTTACAAAATTTAAAGACCTATTATTTAACTAAAACATTTCAAGGCTCAATCACACAACGAGATAAGAGTATGAAAATTTCCCAAAAGAGTATGAAAATTTCCCAAAATAGAAATATACCATTAGCCATTGCGTCCGCAATTGGCATTAGTTTGGTCGGTTTTAGTATGCCGACCTATGCTCAGGAAGATGAAGATAGTGCTTTAGAAGAAGTCGTCGTCACAGGTTCCAGAATATCCGACGCTAATATATTATCATCTAGTCCGATTGCTTCTATCGATTCAGAAGCTTTCATAGCGAGAGGAACCATCGATGCAATAGATCTGTTAAACACACTGCCAAGTGTGGTGGCGGCTCAGACGGGCGAAGTGTCTAACGGTGCAACTGGTATTTCCACTCTTAACTTAAGAGGGCTTGATCCTGAAAGAACTCTTGTGTTGCTTGATGGTAAGCGCTTAGGCCCAGGCCGTCCAGATGAGATCGAGGCCGATCTCAACCAAATCCCAACTCAATTAATTAAGAGAGTTGAAGTTGTAACGGGTGGAGCTTCTGCAGTGTACGGCTCAGATGCTGTTGCCGGTGTCGCTAACTTTATTCTTGATAGAGACTTTCAAGGTTTTGAAGTTGGGTTGACCTATGGCTTTAATCAGGATGGTAATTCTAGTGGCTTAGCGCAAGATATCTTAAATCAAACTGCAACGGATGGAATTACTCCTACTGGCTCAGTGACTGATGGTGAAACAACCGATGTCAGTGTTGTTTTCGGATTTAATTCTGAAGATGGTAACGGTAATGTGACAGGATACTTCCGTTATCTTGATCAAGGTGAAATTCTGCAAGGCACACGAGATGTTTCGCGTTGTGCATTAGGTGATTTCGGGCCTGAAATTGGTGGTGATATTTTCTGTTTTGGTTCTAACTTTGGACCATTTCCTACTACCTTTTCTATTCCTGGTAGCGGTACTGTGTCGCTTGATGAAAATGGTAATGTACCACGAGACGCTGCTGGAAATGTGGTGGAGGGCGCCACTAATGCGTTTAACTTTAATCCATTGAATTTTTTCCAACGTCCAACGGAGAGAATCCAAGCCGGATTTTTCGCAAATTATGAGTTGAACGACAATGTTGAGTTTTATGGTGATTTTGGATTCACACGAAACGAAACAGATGCCCAGATTGCCCCTTCCGCTACGTTCGGAAACGTCTCTGAAATCAACTGTAACAACCCATTTTTATCGGCAGAATTGTTGGATATTATCTGTACTAGCCAGGGTGTGAGCGGTAGTGCTCTAGCACCTATTCAAATTAACCGCCGAAATGTTGAAGGCGGTGGCCGTAACAGTAACTTAGAGATAACCAATTTAAGGTTTGTGGGCGGTGTCCGTGGTGACATTAATTCAAACTGGAGTTACGACATTTTTGCTCAGTTTGCCGATACTAGCGCAACTGACACTAATACTGAAGACTTCGAGATCGATCTTTTGAACGAAGCCTTGCAGGCCGTCGTAGCGCCAGATGGTTCGATTCAATGTTCTTCAGGGCGAGCTGGTTGCATTCCACTTAATCTTTTCGGCACAACGCCTGTTGATCCGTTAGCAATCGCTGCGATTTCTACCCCAACGGTATTGGTGGGTAGTGCAGAACAACTTGTGATTGGTGCTACTATCCAAGGGGAGCTAACAGGTTTAACTAGCCCTGCCGCATCATCAAGTCCACAAATAGTGTTTGGTATAGAGTCCAGAGAAGATTCCCTGAGTTCTCAACCAGATAGTATTCTCTTGCTAGGTGCTTCAACTGGTTTAGGTGGCCCATCTACACCTGCTAGTGGTGAAGCGCAGGTTGATGAACTATTCTTCGAAGCGGCGATACCATTAGTTGAAGGCAAAAGCGGTGCTGAGGAAATATCATTATCTTTAGCTTATCGTTTTTCAGATTACTCTTATCAAAACAATCTCCCTGGTGGTGCGCAGGCTGAAGGTTTTGATACCGACACATTTGCACTCGGTTTAGCTTGGGCGCCTATCGAAAAACTTCGTTTTCGTGCGCAATTTCAAGAGGCAGTTAGAGCGCCTAATGTGTTCGAACTATTTGACCCTGCTGCAGTACAGTTGTTTAATGCAACAGACCCATGTTCTGGACAAAGCCCAACCGCTTCTTTAGAAGCTTGTGTGGCCAGTGGATTGCCAG
>CAZJWW010000002.1:0-2946 GCA_964549895.1 uncultured Gammaproteobacteria bacterium | reverse complement strand
TAGTACCACCCGATGCCGGGCAGCTAAACGAGCTTACTGGTGGTAATACCGCTCTTCAGCCTGAAACTGCCAATACGTTCACGATAGGATTGGTTGCACAACCAATAGAAAACCTGACTGTTTCATTGGACTATTTTGATATCGAAGTTGAAGACTTCATCAATTCATTGCCCTCTCAATCGGTTATCAACGGGTGTTTATTTGATGGAGATTCAGATCTTTGTTCGCTATTTAATCGTGACGGTTTAGGTACGATTCAGATTTCTGGTTTTATTGAAGCCAATATGCAGAATATTGCGGTGCGTGAGACTAGCGGTATCGATCTCAGTATTAATTATGGTTTTGGTGTTGGCAGATTTGGTGATATTAACTTGAACTATACTTCAACGTTAATTTTTGACTTTTTGCAGCAATCGTTTGAGGGTGCTGAACCTGATGATTGTCTAGGTTTTTTCACAGGGCCCTGCGATGATATTGTTGGTCAACCAACGTTCGAGTATAGACATGTCGCCACAGCAGCTTGGAGAACGAATCGAAACGTTGATGTAACTCTGTCTTGGAGATTCCTTGACTCCGTACAGCGTTTTGGTACGGATACTGCTGACGGAGCGACGGGTGGTATCGGTGATACCTTTGATAGCGAAAGCTTCTTTGATCTAAGCGCGGTATGGAGATTAAACGATAGCGTGACGCTTAATGCAGGAATCAATAACCTTCTTGACACTGATCCTCCAATCACAAATTTCTTCGAGACCGCTAATGGTAACACTTTCCCTGGTGTCTACGATTCGTCTGGACGATATATTTTCTTTGGAGCTAAGTACTCTCTATAGCTAATATAGAATCAGTCGAAAGGCTATTTAAAAAATCCTCGCATTTAGCGGGGATTTTTTTTGTTTGTCATATTTAGTGATGTTAGTAAGCCTATTAAAAAGTTAGCTAAACTTAACCCGCTTTGAGACCTAAAAACGGCGCTAGATAATGGCCTGTGTAGGAGCCTTTCTCGCTGGCTACTTCCTCAGGCGTGCCTTGCGCTACGACCATTCCTCCGCCATCACCACCCTCGGGGCCTAGATCAATAATCCAGTCGGCGGTTTTAACCACATCCAGGTTATGTTCTATCACCACTACGGTATTACCGTGGTCTCGCAAGGTATGCAGAACTTGCAATAGCTGTCGAATATCGTAAAAGTGTAGGCCAGTAGTGGGCTCATCTAAAATATACAAGGTTTGGCCAGTATCTCGTTTTGATAACTCTCTGGCTAATTTAATGCGCTGTGCTTCACCACCAGAGAGAGTAATAGCGCTTTGGCCTAACTTGATGTATCCAAGACCGACTGACATTAAGGTTGATAATTTACGGTGAATATTGGGTACGGCACTAAAGAACTCAACCGCATCTTCAATGGTCATATTGAGCACATCGTGGATGTTTTGACCTTTGTAGCGAATATCTAATGTTTCTCTGTTGTAGCGTTGGCCTTTGCAGACATCGCAAGCCACATATATATCCGGGAGAAAATGCATCTCTACTTTAATCATGCCGTCGCCTTGGCAAGCTTCGCAGCGGCCGCCTTTAACATTAAAAGAGAAACGCCCAGGTTTATAGCCGCGTGCTCGGGATTCTGGTGTGCCCGCAAACAATTCGCGAATCGGTGTGAATAGTTGCGTATAGGTAGCTGGGTTAGAGCGCGGTGTGCGGCCGATAGGGCTCTGATTAATATCCACAATCTTGTCAATTTTATCTAAGCCATCAATGCGTTTATGCGGTGCACTCTCGATACGGCTACGATTTATTAGTTGTGCAGCGGCAGGGTAGAGCGTGTTGTTAATCAAGGTGGATTTGCCTGATCCAGAAACACCAGTCACACAAGTGAGAACGCCCATGGGGATATTCACCGACACGTTCTTTAAATTGTTACCAGACGCCCCGTTAATTTTAATTTGCGCTTTTTTATCTATTTTATTTCGTTGCGCCGGCACCGGTATGGTTTCCGTGCCGGATAAAAATTTGCCTGTCAAAGAATTAGGATTGCTCTTGATTTGCTCGATACTTCCCTCTGCAACAATCTTGCCGCCATGCACCCCTGCGCCAGGGCCGATATCAACAATATAATCGGCGTGATGCATAGCGTCTTCGTCGTGCTCGACCACAATTACAGTGTTACCTAGGTCGCGCAGATGAGTGAGGGTGGAAATAAGTCGATCGTTATCACGTTGATGCAAGCCGATTGAAGGCTCGTCTAATACATACATAACCCCGACTAGGCCGGAGCCAATTTGTGAAGCCAGTCTAATGCGCTGTGCTTCGCCGCCAGATAATGTTTCTGCTGATCGATCCATACTTAGATAATTCAGCCCTACATTAACCAAAAAGCCGAGTCGGTCATAAATTTCCTTAACGATTTTGTCGGCAATTTGCGCTCGATTACCGGTCAAATTTAAGTCTTCAAAGAAAGCCAGCGCGTCGCCAATAGAGCGGGTCACGATTTGATCTATGTTTTGTTCATTAATAAATACATTGCGCGCTTCTAAACGTAGACGACTGCCGCTACAGTCAGGGCAGATTTGCGAATTAATATATTTTGCCAGCTCTTCACGCATGCTGTTTGACTCGGTCTCGCGATACCGTCGTTCCATATTAGGGATGATGCCTTCCCAAGAATGATGTCGAGTAACTCCTTTACCTTTGTTTCGTAAGTAACTGAATTCAATAGTTTCTTCTCCGCTTCCGTACAATAATTTATCAAGCTGTTCTGAACTCAATGAACTGAGAGGTTTATCGACATCAAAACCATAATGCGTGGCGACGTTTTGGATCATGCGAAAGTAGAATAGGCTGCGTCGATCCCAGCCTTTGATGGCTCCGGCCGACAAGCTGATACCATCATCGAATATAATCTGTGCTGGATCAAAGTACTGTTTAGTGCCCAAACCATCGCAAGT
>CAZJWW010000001.1:84458-104667 GCA_964549895.1 uncultured Gammaproteobacteria bacterium | reverse complement strand
AGAGAAACATCCTTTTCTATATTTAAAATTTTTTCAGCGGTTCCCATAGTAGGTCAATATAGAGATGCTAGTTGGACAATGCTTGAATGGCCAAGCGGTTAGACCAAGAAAATACTTTAGCTAGCGCTTGTTGAAAATCCAGCCAAACAACATCGTTATGTTCACTGGGGTCCAGTTTAATCTCTGGTTGATGTTCTAAAAAACAATAAAACAAATGCTCTCTATTGCGCCTGACGTTGGAGGGGTAGCGCTTTTTCCACTCGTCAAGAATCGCGTAACTGCGCGTTATACCTGTCGAGCGTAATGAATCTACCTTTAAGCTGGTTTCTTCATATAGCTCGCGTACGGCAGCTGTTTCGGGCATTTCTCCCCACTCTAAAGCACCCGTAACGGACTGCCAAAAATCAGCGTGATCAGTGCGCTTGATCAACATTACATGAGTAGCAGTATGCACAACCACCAACACAGATTCAGGACGCTTAAACCTATTAATCTGCTCTATCACTAAGCTTAATCAATAACGTTTAATAAAAGCTAAAAGTGGTTAATCCGCTTTTTCTTCATTCTCAACTTGCGCATTTTGGGCTGCCGCGCTTAATCGAATATGTAAATCACGCAACTGAATTTTGTCTACTCCGCTAGGCGCCTCGGTTAGCAAGCAAGAAGCTTTTTGAGTTTTTGGAAATGCAATCACGTCACGAATTGAATCCACGCCGGACATCATCGCGACGATTCTATCAATCCCAAAGGCAATACCACCGTGTGGCGGCGCTCCAAAACGTAAGGCGTCTAATAGAAACCCAAATTTTTCTTGTGCTTCGTGGTCATCGATACCAAGCGCATTAAAGGCTTGTTGTTGCACATCCATCTGGTGAATACGAATTGAACCCCCGCCAATTTCTGTGCCGTTGAGCACCATGTCGTAAGCGCGTGATAAAACGCTACCTGGGTCCGTTGCCAGTTCCTCTATCTGGTCAACTTTCGGCGCGGTAAATGGATGGTGTAAAGAGGTCCACCGACCACTATCTTCATCTCGCTCAAACATAGGAAAATCAACTACCCACATGGGTGCCCACTCGCCTTCAAGCAAGTCTAAATCACCGCCGACTTTAACTCGCAGGGCGGCCAAAGAATCGTTAACGACTTTGGCTTTATCAGCACCAAAGAATACGATGTCTCCATCAGCCGCGCCGACTCTTTGCATCAAACCAGTGAGTACTTTGTCTGACAAATTTTTAACGATCGGCGACTGCAGTCCCTCTCGACCAGCAGAGAGATCATTGACTTTTATATAAGCGAGACCCTTGGCTCCGTAATTGCCAACATACTCAGTATATAAATCTATGTCTTTGCGGCTTAATTTTTCTGTGCCGCCGGGTATTCGCATCGCCGCTACCCGACCATCATCTGAGTTCGCGGGGCCAGAAAATACCTTAAAATCAACCTCTTTCATTAAATCGGTGACTGACACCAGCCGCAAGGGGTTGCGTAAATCAGGGCGGTCTATACCGTATTGCTCAACCGCATCGGCGTACGTCATCTTAGGGAATTCGGGTAAATCAATATTTAGCTTTGCATTGAACAAACCGCGAATCATGCTTTCCATCATGCTCATGATCTCATCTTCATTCATAAAAGATGTTTCTACATCCAACTGCGTAAACTCAGGCTGACGATCAGCGCGCAAATCTTCGTCTCGAAAACAACGAGCTATTTGATAGTAGCGTTCAAATCCGGCCACCATCAATAATTGTTTAAACAACTGCGGCGATTGCGGTAAAGCGAAAAACTCACCCGCATGCACTCGACTGGGAACCAGATAATCGCGCGCGCCTTCGGGTGTTGATTTGGTCAGAATAGGTGTTTCAATATCAACAAAGTGGTTCTCTTCCATAAAATCACGCAGGTATTTGGTCACCCCGCTGCGCAAGCGAAAAATTTCTTGCATAGATTCGCGACGCAAGTCTAGAAACCGATACTTTAAGCGAACCGCTTCACTAACGTCTTCTTCGTCTAGCTGGAATGGAATTGGATCGGCGCGATTCAAGATTTCTAGCTCGGTGGCATACACTTCAACCATGCCGGTCGGTAACTCGGCATTTGTAGTACCTTCAGGGCGCGCGCGAACTTTGGCCGTGGCTCGTAATACGTGCTCATTGCGCACGGTATCAGCAATCTTGAAAGCCTCCACTGCATCAGGATCGATAACGACTTGTAACAGCCCAGTAGCATCACGTAGATCAATAAAGATCACGCCACCGTGGTCGCGGCGACGTTGTGCCCAACCAGACACGGTAATAGTTTGATCTATCAAGGATTCGTTAATATCGCCACAAAGGTGACTACGTAGTGCTTTCATCTTGTTCTCTTTTTAGTTTTTTTTGCGTGTAATTCTTTGGCCATTTTAGCGGCCTCTTGTGGGTCGTCTAGGGGATTTACCACCCCCGCAGACAATATCATTTTAAGACCGACTTCGACCGGTACATCTAATCGTATGAGGTCGCTTGGCGCCACCATCAAATAGTAACCAGAGGTGGGATTAGGTGTGGTTGGCACATAGATATTAATCATCTCTTCGCCAACTAGATCTTGAAACATTTTAGGTGTATCGCCTGTAACAAAGGCCAACATCCATAAATCGCGTCGAGGATATTCAACCAGCACCACTTCTCTAAATGATTGGCTGGCATCAGAAAATAGGCTAGCGGTAATTTGCTTAACCGCACCATATACGGAACTAACGAGCGGTATGCGTGATAACAAAGATTCCCAAAACTGAATTATTTTACGACCAAAAAAGTTAGCCACTAAGAATCCGGTAATCAGGACCAATACCACGGTGAGAATGACGCCAAGCCCTGGTATTTCGAAACCAAACAAATTTTCGGGCCGAAACTTAGGTGGTAATAGCAATAAACTGCGATCGATAAACTTAATCGATATTGATAAAACTAGATAGGTCGCGATCAATGGCAGCCAAACCAACAGCCCAGCGACAAAATAACGTCTTAATCTTGGCATCATACTGTTAGGCCCCGAATAGTGTGGCGTGTGCGGAGGCGATACTCGCCCCTAACGTGGAATCAGTTATTTGTAGCAACGCCTCCGGCTGGTGCTCACAGTCTCCGTATTTATATTGGTGAATAGGCATATTACTAACGATCTTGAATACAAAACCTTAACGATACATTCTGGTTTGAAAGCAGGCGCGCATTATACTCCTAACTACCTGCAATGGTCATATTTTGAACGAGAATTGAACCACATGCGGTATTGCCACGAGTGTCAGTGTCTGCACCTATCGCGGCAATATCGCGATACATATCACGCAAATTACCCGCAATAGTAATTTCCTCTACAGGCGATTGAATTTCTCCATTCTCAACCCAAAATCCAGCGGCACCTCGCGAATAATCACCTGTTACCATATTAATTCCTGAACCAATCAATTCAGTTAGCAATAAACCATTGTCCATTTGTTGAAGCAGTTCATCAAAACTCTGTCCGGTATTCGACACCGTCAGATTGCGTACACCGCCAGCATTGGCCGTAGATTGCAGGCCTAACTTTCTAGCAGTATACGAACCGAGTACATATCCCGTTAGCGTTCCAGCATCGATAATCGCCCGATACGCGGGCGTCGCGACTCCTTCGCCGTCATGCCTAGCGCTACTATTTGCCCCCATTTTATGTGGGTTCTCTGCGATAGTCACAAAATCGGGCAATACAGATTCACCCACCTGATCTAGCATAAAGCTAGCCTTCTTATAAATGGAGCCACCTTTAATTGAGCCAATCAGATGACTGATCAGGCTCTTCGCCATAGCGGGTTCATACAATACAGATGCCTGCGTTGACGCTATCTTGCTAGCTCCTAAGCGACGAACCGTGCGACGCGCAGCTTCTTTTCCAATCGTCTCAGCACTCGCTAACTCACTTGCGTTGCGATTACTGTCGTACCAATAATCGCGTTGCATTTTGTCATCAACGGCGCCGATAACAGAACACGACATGCTGTGGTTACTGCTGCTCGCTTGACTAATAAATCCGTGTGAGTTGGCATAGACCGCGTGACCAGAATAAGAATTGATAGAGGCGCCCTCACTGTTAATGATTTTATCATCAAATTCTAGCGCAGCTTGTTCACAGGCGAGCGCAATACTCACCATTTCGGAAATATTCTTTTCCCAAGGATGATAAAGATCAAGGTCATCCAGCTGCGTAGCCATTAACTCTTTGTCGGCTAAGCCGAGGCACTCATCTGCGCCCGTATGACGCGCAATAGAAATAGCGGCGTCTACCGAAGCACGAATCCCCTGCTCACTCAAATCGGCGCTACTGCAAGACCCTGTTTTTTGATCTTTGTAAACGCTTAGTGCAATTTGCGCATCATTGTTTTTTTCAACCGTCTCTAGGACTTGTTGCCGGGCCGTCACCGCAACACCAGTGCCTTGATGCAGTGATACTTCCGCCTGATCCATGCCTTGTTTACTTGCGTAATCCAGAGCATATTCCGCAGCTCGCGTTAAATCCTGAGTAGGTGCGGCATTGGCGGCGGCACTCACAGCGTTACCCCACCAACGGTTAAGGCGTCCATTTTAAGCGTAGGTTGGCCTACGCCAACGGGGACACTTTGACCTTCTTTGCCGCAAACGCCAACACCAGAATCTAAGGTCATATCATTGCCTACCATACTAATGGTCTGCATTGCTTGTGGTCCATTACCAATGAGAGTGGCGCCTTTAACGGGTTGCGTTACTTTACCATTCTCAATCAGATAAGCTTCGCTGGATGAGAACACGAATTTCCCTGAAGTAATGTCTACTTGACCACCTCCAAAATTTACCGCATACAAACCCTTTTTTACGGACTGAATAATGTCTTGAGGATCATCCTCTCCAGCATGCATATAAGTATTGGTCATTCGTGGCATTGGTAAATGCGCAAACGATTCGCGACGCCCATTACCGGTAACACCCATGCCCATCAATCGAGCGTTATGTTCGTCTTGCATATAGCCTTTGAGAATTCCTTTTTCAATTAATACGGTGTTTTGCGAAGCATTGCCTTCGTCGTCAACGCTCAAAGACCCTCGTCTATTGGTTAAAGTGCCGTCGTCTACTACAGTACAATGTTCGGAAGCCACTTTTTCGCCAATCCTGCCAGAGAATGCTGAGGTGCCTTTGCGATTAAAATCACCTTCTAATCCATGACCAACGGCTTCGTGCAATAATATTCCGGGCCAGCCTGAACCCAGCACTACTTCCATGGTGCCCGCTGGTGAATCTATCGCTACCAAACTGACTAATGCTTGACGGACGGCTTCATGGGCAAAATGATCAATGATACTGTCATCAAAATAATCGAAACCTCGGCGGCCACCGCCACCCATCGAACCCCGTTCTCGCTTGCCGTTTTCTTCTACGATAACGCTCACATTTAAACGCACTAGGGGCCGTATGTCGGGCACCTGACGCCCATCACTGGTTACCACCAATATGACCTCGTAGACACCAGAAAGGCTCGCCATCACCTCTTTAACTCGTGGGTCATGGTCACGCGCAGCTTTGTCGACTTTCTGCAAAATAGCAATTTTGGCAGCGTCGTCCATGGCCGCAAGAGGATCATTCGGCGAATATAAAGGATTAATGGATTGAGCTTTCCATGAACGTTGCATCTGTGCGTTTTGGCCACTGCGGCCAATGGCTTGTACTACATCAGTGGCCGCTAATATTGAGCTGGAATTTAAATCTTCACTGTAGGCAAACGCGGTTTTTTCACCACACACCGAGCGCAAGCCGACACCTTTATCAATACTAAAACTACCCGACTTAACTTTGCTCTCATCCAACGACCAGCTTTCGTGCTTAGCATACTGAAAATAAAGATCAGCGAAATCGCAACCGCTAACGTCAGTAAGTTGATGCATCAATTGATCGAGCCGACGATCAGTAAGACCGGTCGGTTCTAATAAGGTGGCTTGCGCAACCGAATAAAAATTTTCGTTCATAATAAGAGTATTAATAATATTTGCCAGATAAGAAATTGGCGTCAAGAGGCGAATAATACCAAATCCTTAATGCTCTGGTATTAACTAAATGTTCAATTATCGAATGGGCGAACCTAGACAAAAAGGCAATTAAACCTTACTTCGACTCACTATCCTTTGTTTCGTCTGGGCTTTTCTTATTTAAATCGACTAGTTCAAAGTCTTGCCAAGTGCCTAGTGCTCGATAGCTTCTAAAACTGGCTCGTCGCATTTCATCTTTGAATATCCGCTGAGTTAGAAATACTACAGCGCCAGCAGCGGGATTAGCCAAGGCACTTAATAGCACTAAATTACCGGCTAACTCTGGAGCAATGTGTATCTCCATATCAACCAACTCTTTGCCTAAGTCCAGCTTTCCTTCCAGCCTGACAAACACCGCAGGAGTCAGGACGTAGGCTTCGCGCATAATAGCTTCGCCATCAGCGAAAATGCCACTATAGACCATGCGATCGAACGTTAAACCACTTGCAAAGACATCTCTAAAATCAAAAGTTAAACGGCGGGCAAGCGCATTAAAATTCAACAGCCCTAATAGCTTACCAGTGCCCGCTTCGACTTTCTCCAACTCACCATCGCGAATACGCAAATAAAAGTCGCCGCCCAAACGAGAATAGTCAAATTCATGCGGTGCTCCCAGCCAATTCAGTTTACCGGTCATAGAACCAGTGCCCTTTTTTATAAAGCCATCAAAATCCAACTCATCCAAAGCCCCTTCGGCTTCTTCTACTTCTACTTCATACTCAAAAGACGATACCGAACCTTGTTCTTCGGTGTTGATCCACCCGCCACTGACTTCAGTACGAATACCATTATGGATAATTTGAAAATCATCGAGTTGCCATTGCTCATCTTTGGGTGCGCCGCTTAGACTCAGAGCTCCCAAATGCCTACCAGCAACTCTTAAATTATCTACGTTAAAAGAAACTCTTGGGTACTCGCTGGGTTTTAATTCGTAATTGATGGGTTCAGCTATAGCGTTTTTATCAATGACCTCGGGTAAACTAAAATCATTTAAATTGAAAACGTAGTTGGTTTGAGTCGCTCGCGGTTGCGCCTGCCAGGTGCCATTAACGTTTGGCCCCCCTATCGAACCGATCCAGTATGCGCCATCAACGGATGCGGCCGACAGATCGAGAATACCAAACGATCGCCCAAGGAATATCGAATCCTTAGCCCTCAATCGCACGCTGCGCATAGCGTCTAAAAAGGTAGCCTTATCAGCGGGCTCCGCGGTTTTGAATTTTGATAGATTAACGAGCGCATCAGTCCATGCATCTAAATCAATATCGTCGACTTTTATATCAAAATTAATGCCCTCTGCTAGGTTTAAAGAATCAGACGGCCCCATACTAATTATTGATTGGTCGAAAAAACTCGGGGCTGACTTATCACTTTTAGTGGGATTTGATTGTAAGATAGCATTAAGCGTATCGCTGTATGAGATCGCTAATCGCCGAGGTTGATCTCGACCACCAAGATTCAGTTTTAGCTCGATCGGTCTTACTTCATTAGCGACTTTTGCTAACGGTGGTGGAACTACGACCTCAATTCCCTCTAATGTTGATTCAGCAGTTATAGCAATATCAGCGCCATTTAAATCAACTGTACCTTGCCAAGGAGCTTCACCGACAAAACAAGAACCCAATAACTCCCCTGTCCATGGCGTCAATTCACTTACCTTAGCGGTACCGATAGCACTCAACTTTAGTTGCGGTGGTATAGATTCTTTAGTAGTTTCGAGTTGAGCTTCGGCGTTGCCGCCTAAAAAGCTCGCTTTAATATTGGCGGCCTCGGCGCTGCGTTCGGTAAAGTTAATATCGGCCGAAATATTTTCAACTGGAACGGCCGGTGGCAGCAACACTCGGCCATTTTTTAATTGTGCCTTTGCAACCACAGTAGTCTGGGTGGTCTTTGATAGCGGTATAGTAATGATCGACTGCGCTGTTACGGTGCCATCCGTTACATTCAGCGGTAGTTGTTCGGGTTTATTTTCAGGCTTGATCAGTGGACCTGCGAATAGAAACTCGTTGACATTGGCAAGCGAGGTTGTTAATTCAGAATCCAGCACAATAGTTCGCGTATCACTAAACAAAGAAATAATATCTAACTTCGACTTGGTTACTTTGTCTTGCTCTAGCCAAACCTCATCGGGCAAAAGAGTAAACAGGTCGTTTTTCAAAGTTACCCGACCTCGACCTTGTTTTACTTCTGGCCAGCCTTGTAGATAGCCATAATCCACACGCACATTGGCAAAATCCCCAGCGCCATCTAATTGCGCTCGGCCATTAAAAAATGCGTCCGCCGAGAGTTCTCCGGCATAAGTTATTTTTGCCCCAGTGGTCTCACCCGACTTGAATGCATTAGTCCACCAGCGCTTTAGTAGACCCACCCGTTTGTTATTAGGTAGATACTCATCCAAAGCTTCCATTTTAAAAAAATCAAACTCAGCACTGGCATTTAGTAAAGGCGGTTCAAAAACCGACTCGGGCACATCAGAGTTTGACTGACTCGATTTAGGCGAAACCGTAACCAGTTTCACTAAATCATTTAAACTTGTCACTCCTTGAGATTTTTTAGCCAAATCAAGGCGTGCATTCAAGTTGAAGATACGAGCGTTTTTATCCTCAAATCGACCGTTACTTAAGCCTAGGTCAATGTCGCCGTTATCCTGAATCTGCCAACTAAATTTTCCTTCTGCTAGATCTATTGGAAATCGCTGATCAAACCAGCGACCCCATTGAAACACCGAGTTTCGTGTCGAAAAACTAAATTCTCCGCCGGTAGAGAAGACATTCACAGACCCAGCTAAATTGTTCATCGATGGCGCATTGTCGGTCGATTTAAAACTGACGTCCGATGCCGAAGCGATCAACGACCAATCGTTCATAGCAAATAATGGTCCGGAAAATACAAAGGCGGCATCGTGCAGACGACCTGATAATTGCGCGTCAAATAACCATGCTGCTTTACTGGCCAATCCACTCAGCTGGATAAAATCTCGAATGCGTTCAATGTCCAAGGTTTTAATCCGCAGCCTACCCTGACCATTATTAACGGCAAAGGACAAATCATCTGGACCTAATAATTGCTCGCCTTGATTTCCTAATACTTGAAAATCCGCGTCCCAATTATCTTCTGAAAATAAATTACCATTACTCTCAGAATGAAAGCGCACAGCTCCTTTGGGAGTGTCAATAACGGCATCTATTTCTCGCCGCTGTTGTGTGCGACCAAAAAGAAAAGAAAGATCTTGATATCTATAGGTCTCACCAGTAGCTCGGACCCAGTTAATCTCGCCATTAGCCCAGGCAATATTTTTATGGTCTCCCATCCACTGAATAATTCGTTGGGGATTGGCACTGCGGCTGCTTGGCGAGACCGGGGATAATTTAATTCCTGCGATCATTAACCCTTGAGAACCGAGCGAGGTTATTTCTAATCTAGGACGCTCAATCGTCAACTCATTGAATTTTGGCCAAAATTGCAATATCGATAACGGACTTATCTCCGCCGACAAGGAATCGAAGGCTAGCGCTGGTTGGTCTGCATTATCGCCTTCTACATGGAGACCTTTTATTTGCACTAGAGGGGTAAGCCCTCTCCAAGTGGTAATAATCTCATCGATATGCACATCGCGTTTAAATGTTTTTTCCAGTGTTGTTTCGAATAATCCCTTGTGACGCTCGGCATCATTAAAATAAAATCCGACGACCGCCCAAAATACGATATATAAAAACACGCAAAACAGCAGCAAACGCAAACCTAACCGCAGAGCTCTGCCTGATTCAACTAATTCCTTTTGATCTACTGTTTCGACCATTAGTTCAACGCTATATCGTACTGCTGCTGTTGGTAATAGGGATCGGATTGCAAAGAAATAGGCCGATCAATAAAATCCTGCAAATCAGCTAGACTCCGGGCTTCCTCATCAAGCATTAAATTAATAACCGCTGGTGCTGCGACAATTGTGTAACTGTGAGCCTTATATCGACGATATTCGCTTAATACCTCTCGGAGAATCTCATAACAAACCGTCTGCACGGTTTTGATAGTACCTCGACCCCGGCAAACATGACAGGGCTCACACAGTACTTGCTCAAGACTTTCACGAGTACGCTTTCGTGTGATCTCAACTAAGCCCAATGGTGAAATATCCGCTATGTTGATTTTGACCCGATCACTAGCGATAGCAGCTTCTAGCGCGGCCATAACTTGTTGCTTATGAGTTTTGCGTCGCATATCAATAAAATCAATGATAATAATCCCAGCCAGATTACGTAAACGTAGTTGTCGAGCAATTTCCGAGGCAGCTTCTAAATTAGTTTTAAATAAGGTCTCATCAACATTACGTTGCCCAACATAAGAGCCGGTATTAACATCAATAGTTGTCATGGCTTCTGTCAGATCGAAGACTAAATCACCACCAGAGCTTAATGCCACTTTATGGCTCATGGCGGATTGAATTTCTTGCTCCACGGAATACAAGCTGAAAAGCGGATGTTCCCCAGAATAAGATTCCAGTTTATCGACGACCTCTGGCATTAGCTCAGCTGCAAATTCTCTGGCCTTTTCGATAGTCTCTCGAGAGTCAATCCAAATTTTATCGAGTCCATCATGTGCTAAGTCGCGCAGGGCCCGGAGTGCGAGTGGCAAATCTTCATGCACCAAGCTGATTGCCTTTGTGGTTTTCATTGCCTTTACATTGAAGTTCCAGATACGCTTTAAAAATAACATGTCGGCAGCAATATCTTTATCTGACGCCGACTCAGCCGACGTTCGGACAATAAACCCACCTTGCAAATCGTGCTCGATCATCAGGCCCAGCAGGAGTTCAGTTAGACGTTCGCGTTCGGCGGAGTTATTAATTTTTTGAGATATACCAACACCTTGGCCGTACGGCAAATAGACCAAGTTACGCGAAGGCATACTTAACTCAGTCGTCAATCGAGCGCCCTTGTCGCTAATTGAATCTTTGAGTATTTGCACATAGATGCTTTTACCTTCGTGCACTAAGTTTTGTATCGGTGGTACATCCTTAGCCGATTCACGCGGCTGAACCGTTTTTTGATTAAGCGCCTGCGGCAGGTGTTGATAAATAGCATCACTGGCATGTAGAAAACCATTTTTATCCAAACCAATGTCCACAAACGCAGCTTGCATGCCAGGCAGAACTCTACAGACTTTGCCTTTATAGATGTTGCCAACGATGCCACGGTTCAAGGAACGTTCGAGATGAAGCTCTTGTAGCACACCGTCTTCAACAACTGCCACCCGCGTTTCTCGAGGGGTAACATTGATTAATATTTCTTCTTTCGTCGCCACTCGTCATTTCCGTATCGGAAAATAATTTACTCAAAAATCATCGTATTAAAGGATAGTACGCCACACCACAAAAACCTTACGTTATTTTATAGCCAATTTTTATGAATTGTTTTTAATAGCTGGTTAACCTCATGCAGAGGTAATCCAACAACGTTACTATAACTACCATTGATAAGCTTAACCCAAGCTGAAGCGAGACCTTGGATGGCGTAAGCGCCTGCTTTGTCAACTGGCTCCCCACTATCCCAATAGGCACGCATTTGCGCCTCGCTAATTGCATCAAAATGTACATTAGTAAGGCAATTAATAAGCTCAAGTTTATCATGAACCAACAGACACACCGCAGTCATTACCTGGTGTTGAGTATTACTCAAAGCCTGCCACATGCGCTGCGCATCTTCAAAATTTAGTGGTTTCCCAAACACCGTTTCGCCTTGCACGACAATTGTGTCTGCTGCCAATATCACAGCTTCCTCTGGCGCAATTGTATACCGTGCTATTTGCGCTTTTTCTTGCGCTAAACGGCTTACAAAATCCATGGCAGGTTCTCCGTCCTGCCTTGATTCATCGGTGTCAGTAACCAAGACAGAAAAAGTCAGCCCCATGCTTGTTAACAATTCTCGGCGCCGCGGAGAAGCGGAAGCCAGAATCAAGGGTAAGTCATGACCGTTCATTAATCACCCCGATGATAGGGCAAATTAGCATTGACACTCCAAGCACGATAGAGCTGTTCCGCCAACATCACTCGGACCAATGGGTGAGCAAAAGTCATTGCCGACAATGACCATTTACGTTCTACCTTTTTCAAATAATTTGGATCAATACCTTCTGGGCCCCCAATAAGAATCGACACGTCTTGGTTTTCGTCAATCCAATTCTGTAATTGGTTTGCTAGAGTTTGGGTGTCAAGATGTTTGCCTTTTCTATCTAACGCTATTACTACACTGCCCGCAGAAATAGCCGCTTGCAATGCAATAGCTTCGTCGCGCAATATGCGTGCGGTATCGGCATTTTTGCCGCGTTTTTTCGCGGAAATTTCAACTAATTCTAATTGGCATAAATTGGGCATTCGCTGTGCGTATTCTGTGTAACCCTGTTGAACCCACTGTGGCATTCGCGTGCCTACCGCTATCAATTTGATACGCATCAGCTTTGACTATCAATTTTAATCTGCTTGGCCCGCTCGGTGTTTTTCAACCATGGCTCTGACATCTTCGTCCCACAGCTTTTCTAGATCGTAGTATTCCCGCACTTCTGGACGCATCACGTGTAAAACCACATCACCAAAATCCACCAACACCCATTCACCAACGTCAGCACCATCCTCATTTAAAGGCTTGACTCCTTGAGTACGCATACTGGTAGATGCTTCGCGGGCAAGTGCTTTGACATGTGTGTCGGAAGTACCACTAGCGACCACCATATAGTCTGCGAAATCTGAGATGTCGGCAATATCTATTACTTTGATATCTTGCCCTTTAATATTCTCAAGAGCCTCGACTACTTGGTCTTTAATTTGTTCTGAATTCATAGGCAATGTTTTATATAGCTGATGTTGGTGAATATAAGAAATGACTGATTTTGTAAGATTTTTTTGTACCACCTCAGAGTCTAGCCAGTTATCTTTTTGCAATTCGGCCCGTAGTGCAGTAGACGATATATCAAAATCACTTTGGCTAAAGACAAAAAGCTTACCCGCCGGTGAGAGGTGCAGTTCCGAGGCATTATTCACTAGTCTATCGTTGAACTCTTTTGGAATTATTAATTCATAACCCGGTCGATGCATCACTACCCAATTAACACTTTCTACTAACTCAGAATAGCGATGCCATGTTGGCAAATTAATCAAACTGTCTCCGCCAATAATCAAACACAAATTCGCCTTAGGATTGGTTTTACGTAACTCGTTAATGGTATCAATTGTGTATGACTTAGTTTTTGGTGAGCTTGCCAATCGGACAATCTCAGTGTCATCCGCAATGTATTTGTCATATTCGAACAAAGTCGCCTTCAACATAGAAAAACGGTGATCTATGCTAACGTTAGTTTTATCTTTGTGCGGCGGCTGTGCACTCAGAATCCAATTAATTTCTACAAATGGAATCTCCTCACACAACAGATTAAGCGCGTTTAGATGTCCCTTATGAACCGGATCAAAGGTACCACCAAACAGTCCAAGCAAGTTTGACTTTCTAGTCGCGGATATGTCCATCACCATAAACTATGTACTTTTCAGAGGTTAGCCCTTCTAAACCAACGGGTCCACGAGCATGCAATTTATCAGTACTAATACCGATTTCTGCACCCAGACCATACTCAAAGCCGTCCGCAAAACGAGTTGATGCATTAATCATCACTGAACTCGAATCGACTTCAGCCAAAAATTTACGCCCGGTAACATGATTTTCAGTCACAATCGAATCGGTATGTGCTGAACCATGCTCACGTATATGTTGAATAGCTTGGTCATAGTCATCGACAACACGAATAGCTAAGATTGGCGCAAGATATTCCGTGCCCCAATCATTGGCACTGGCTTTTTTCGCTTTAATGATTTCACATGTCTTCTTACAACCTCTCAACTCTACACCTTTGGCCAAGTACTTTTCAGCAAGAGCTGGTAAAACTTTTGCGGCAACGGCTTGGTGCACAATCAGAGTTTCCATGGCGTTACAAACTCCGTAACGGTGCGTTTTAGAGTTGTAAGCAATCGCAATAGCCTTATCCGTATCGGCATCTTGATCGATGTAAACGTGACAGACACCATCCAGATGTTTAATCACTGGCACCTTAGCATCTCGGCTAATCCGTTCGATCAAACCTTTACCACCACGGGGCACGATTACATCGACAAAGTCCGACATCGTGATTAACTGGCCCACCGCTTCGCGATCAGTGGTTTCTACGACCTGCACTGCATTGGCCGGAAGACCAGCGCTATGCATTCCTGCGCTGATACATTGAGCAATTGCTACATTGGAATTTATTGCCTCGGAGCCACCACGAAGAATGGTTGCGTTGCCAGACTTTAAACACAAAATCGCCGCGTCTACGGTTACGTTAGGCCTTGATTCGTAGATAATGCCAATCACCCCCAAGGGCACTCGCATTTTACCGACTTGGATACCGCTGGGCCGATAACTCAAATCATTGACTTCGCCGATGGGGTCGGGCAATGCAGCCACTTGTCGACAACCGTCGGCCATCGCCATCACGCCTTTTTTGCTAAGTTCAAGGCGGTCTAGCAATGCAGCTTCTAACCCATTTTTCTCTCCCGCCGCCAGATCTTTTGCATTTGCTGCTACCAGTTCGACGACGGATGACTCTAACGATTGAGCAATAGCATTTAGTGCCGTATCTTTGTCTCCACGCGTTGCCATCGCCATGGATTGAGATGCCGCCCGCGCCTGAACGCCAAGGTCAAACATATAACTATCGATATTCACTCTAATTTAACTATCTAGGTTTAGGGTTCAGTTTAAAACGAATTTATCCGGTCTCTTTTAATAACTGCAAGCCACAAATTGCTGCGCATAATTGCTCAATTTGATGCCATGTTGTGCCAACCTCAACGTATCGCTGACCTTTCACAGTTTGATCTAAATGTGCTGCGCTTTGGAGTAACCGAAACCAATCTCTTGTGCCAAGGCGATTCAATGCTGCGTTTACAGCCGGTTCGCGTTTAGACCAAATACGATTCTGTTTAAACAAGGTTCTGCGATTCTGTCCAGCCTCAAGGCTCGCTGAAATTTTCGCTAACAAACGAATTTCTTTGACTAGCGCCCACACCACTATGACGGGCTCCAATCCCTCGGCTTGTAGCCTACTTTTAATGCGTAAAACGCGTTGAAAATCTCCATGCAAACAAACATCCGTCAAGGCATAAACGTCAAAACGTGCCTGATCAGCCAAACTCTCGGATAGTAACTTTAAAGTGACGGCTCCATCTTGCGCGAGTACCTGCAATTTATCGATTTCTTGCGCGGCGGCCATCACATTTCCTTCTAATTGCTGCGCCAACATTTCTACTACACCGCCCTCTACTCGCAAGGCGCGACTCTGTAAGCGCTTTTTTAGCCAAGCCGGATAGTCTTGAGCACTGATATCATAACTGTCGGCAATCCAGCCAACTGAATCGATAAGCTTGGCCCATCTAGCATCTCTCTGACGCTTATCTAAAAGGGGCATCAATACGATTAATAGATCCTCTTGCGACGGGTTATTACAATACTCTGTCAAAGCCTTGGTGCCTGGCGCGCCCAACTTATTAGGCACCCGAAATTCAATAACCCGTTTTTCGCAAAACAAAGACATGGACTGGCCAGATCCACTCAATTGATTCCAATCAAAACCAGTTTCAAGCTGAAGTTTGATACGTTCATCATATCCGTTAGCTTTAAGCACGACTCGAACGTCGTCTAGGGCTTCTTCAATTAGTAACGGCTCATTACCATTAACCAAAATAAGTTTAGGAGTCTGACCGCTAGCTATGCCGCTTTTCAATCGGTTTGCTAGCTCTTCTAATGCAATACGCATCTTAATTTAGTCGAGATACCGATACTATTTGCCTGGCTGGAAATCGGTTACTGAAGATAGTTTACGAACTATTCTAAGGGCAATCGACTCCTCTAAATCTTTACGTAACTCCGCTTCTTCTGATTCCGACTCAACGACGAGTTGCTCATCAAAATCGTAGCGTCGAGTTTCAGTCAAGTTAGCCGTCGGGCGAATAGAACGCCCCTTAGTGTCTAACAAATTATACGAAACCCGAAACCGCACGTTATACGAATTTACCTTACCACGAGTATCCAACGTACCGATGGTGCGATCACTAATCGCTTGCGTAACGTCCAAAATCACATCGGCCCCGCTGGGTGCCGCGGCTAACTGTCCACCGGCGTTTTCTAACCGCTCCAACAACTGGTCTTTAAAAGGTCCTTCCGGCACTTGGACATACATATTTTGAATACCTTCGGGAAGCGGAATATTGCCACGTAAATGAAATCCACATGCACTGACTGAGATAGCCAATGCGAGTAATACGTTAAACCTTACTAACACGTTTGTTATTCGGGAGTTTTTTGCAAAAATCATCATGGGTAGGACCTTTTTTAGAATCTTTTTAAAAAGTTGTTGAGCTCTAGAAAGAATATAATTCTTTGAAAGTAGTTAAATACTGGAATTCTTTAAACGTAGTTAAGTTTAAAAGTAGTTAAGTTTAAAAGGTTACTGTCTATTGGAAGTTACCGTCTATACGCTATTAATTGCAAATTGGAGCACGAATGCTGATTTTACCCTATTGCGACCTTAATTCGCGACTATATTGACCAACTTCTTCGGAACAACAATCACTTTGCGAACCGTTAGTCCATCTAGGAAACGTTGAACATTTTTATCGGCCAAGCCAAGAGCCTCTATTTCATCATTGCTGGCGGTTGCCGAGATTTCTAATTTGGCTCGTAACTTTCCATTTACTTGCACCACATAAGTAATTTCATCTTTAATCAGTGCTGACTCATCCACGGTCAACCAAGCGCTCTCATAGATTGTTTCTTCGGAACCAAATTCAGCCCACAAATATTCAGTGATATGTGGCGCCACGGGGGATAATATTTTAAGTAAATGGCAGCAAGCTTCTGATAGAACTTGATCGGCATGCTCAGCCATGGCAGGCCAATCCGCTTTTTCCAAAGCATTGGTCAATTCCATTGCGGCCGCCACTACGGTATTGAACTGCTGGCGTTCAAAGTCGCGCAACGCTCTTTGCGTAATTGTATGTGTGACTAAGCGAAGAGCTTTAGCATTTTCATTAAAATCGAGTTCTTTGTCACAAGTTTTCAAGCGTACTTGCGACAACGTAGTTTGGTGTTTATGAAACAAGTTCCAAACGCGGCGTAAAAAACGAGAAGCTCCAGCTATGGCGTCATCATTCCATTCTAGTGATTGGTCAGGTGGCGCCGCAAACATGGTAAACAATCTGACCGTGTCCGCACCATATTTATCAATCATGCTTTGTGGATCTACGCCGTTATTCTTGGACTTAGACATTTTCTCGACCGGACCTACTTCAACAGATTTACCGGTTGCGAGTAATTTAGCTGCGATCACCACACCCTTGTCATCGTGCTCTAGCTCTACGTCATTGGGGTTATGAAACACGCGTTTGCCGCTTTGATCAATCGTATAAAACGTTTCCGCTGTGACCATACCTTGAGTCAATAAACGCGTGAATGGCTCGTCGGAATTGATTAGCCCTACATCGCGCATTAACTTATGGAAAAATCGTGCATAGAGCAAATGCAAAACCGCATGTTCAACGCCACCGATATATTGATCAACGGGCAACCAATAGTCTGCTCTTTGATCAAGCATAGCCGTGTCTAAATCTGGACAACAATAACGAGCGTAATACCACGAGGACTCAAAGAAGGTATCAAAAGTATCAGTTTCACGTTGCGCTGGCTCACCCGTAATTGGGTGAATAGTATCGATAAACGAAGCCATTTTTTTGATTGGCGAACCGACACCGTCCATGACCACATCGGTAGGCAACTTTACGGGAAATTCAGTCGCAGCCACCTCGTCGCCATTAGCATCATAGATCATCGGAATTGGGCATCCCCAGTAGCGTTGTCGAGAGACGCCCCAATCACGTAGCCGATAGTTTATTTGTTGCTCACCAAGATTTCGCGCAGCCAACCACTTAGTAATGCTTATTTTCGCTTGCTCTGAACTTAAGTTGTCAAACTCTCCTGAATTCTTGAGAACTCCAAGCTCGGTATAGGCATGATTTGAAATATCCAGTTCGGCATCCAAAGGATAAATTACTGGCTTAATATCTATGCTGTATTTAGTAGCAAATTCATAATCGCGCTGATCGTGCGCTGGTACGGCCATAACGGCGCCGGTACCGTAACTCATCAATACAAAGTTCGCACACCAAATCGGAATGGATTCTCCAGATATAGGATGCTTAGCGCTAACACCCAGGTCAATACCGAGTTTTTCCATTGTTTCAAGGTCGGCTTCCGCGGTAGAAATTTGTTGGCACTGTGTACGAAAAGCTTCAATCTGTCTATTGGCCTGGGCCGCTTCAATAGCCAACGGATGATCCGCCGCCACCGCTAAATAGGTAACGCCAAGAATCGTATCTGGTCGCGTCGTAAAAACTCTTAGGCTAGTTTCATCTGAACTGCATTCTTGGCTCAGGTTGAAAACCACTTCAGCGCCGATAGATTTACCAATCCAATTGCGTTGCATAGTCTTGACTGAGTCAGGCCAACCGTCAAGTGTTTCAAGCCCAGCTAGCAATTCTTCGGCATATGCGGTAATTTTAATAAACCACTGAGGGATCTTTTTCTTTTCGATCAAAGCACCCGAACGCCAGCCTCGGCCATCAATCACTTGCTCATTGGCCAACACCGTTTGATCAACTGGATCCCAATTAACTTCAGCCTCTTTCTTATATACGAGACCCTTTTCATGCAACTGAGTAAAGAACCATTGCTCCCATCGGTAATAATCAGGTTTGCAAGTAGCTAACTCTCGATCCCAATCATAAGCAAAGCCCAAACGTTTAAGTTGTTCGCGCATATTTGCAATATTTTGATCAGTCCAAACGGCAGGAGCCATTTTGTGCTGAATAGCCGCATTCTCTGCAGGCAAACCGAAGGCGTCCCAGCCCATAGGGTGCAGGACATTCTTGCCCAACATTCGTTGATACCGGCTAATAACATCACCGATAGTATAATTTCGCACATGGCCCATATGTAATTTCCCGGAGGGGTATGGAAACATTTCTAAGCAGTAAAATTTTTCCTTATCACTACTATCAACGGCTTTAAAAACCTGGTTGTCCTGCCAGATTTTCTGCAGGTCTGTTTCAATTTGTTCAGGGAGATACTCTGGATACATATGGCGGTTTTGTAATGTTCAACTAATACAAAGCATTGTAACTATTTGATGCTGACTAAGCACCCAATAAATCCGCTTTGTCGAAAGCTAGAAAACAGTAAAAAGAGATTGGTAGAGATAGGCATTTCACTTAGAGAAAGTAAACTGGCAAAAAAAGCCTGTGGTCTATCTTATGAGTGATTCCTATTTCGCAACTCAAACTCTAAGACCATTCAACTCTTAAAACACGCGACTCTAAAACACGAATGTCGCCATAAGATGGAGCTTATCTATGTAAAAAATGGACTTATGTATAAAGAGGGACTAAAGTCTAAATTGATTTAGCTTTAGTCCCTCTGAATAAATATTATTCAATGTTTTAATTGATATTTATTAGATTAAAGTCTAGCTAAATGAGTGCAATCGCAAGAAGAAATTGTATTAAAGATTCGTTGAATGGCGAGCTAAGAGAGGCGTGTAATACATTTTCGGCGACTCAAGCGACATATTGTGGAATTTAATGCACATTTCATCCATTAATTAACATTATTTATCAATTGGTCTATAGTAATTTATATTGACTATAGGTAAGGTATAAGGGTCGGTGAAAGCCGAGATAGTTAGTAATATTAAGTAGAGGGCTTTATTACTCCAAAAGAACGTGTTGTATTTACCCTGTTATCATACCCAATAGCCAACCCTTAATAACGGCTAGTATGTATTTCTTACAGCGCTTCCTTTGCTGGATTTTTCTAACTAGGTGAGTTCTGGGATCCACAAGCATTGAAATTTGACCGAACTTCCTGCTTTGCCTAAGAATCGCCTTTTATCTTGTAAACCGACCGTAACGACAGGCCTTTGGGGGGATAACTGTCAATTACGTAAAAATGAGCCTTCTAATATTTGACTGGTGGGTCGGGTGTTAGAAGGCTTTTTTGTGCCTGT
>CAZJWW010000001.1:72566-84358 GCA_964549895.1 uncultured Gammaproteobacteria bacterium | reverse complement strand
CTGCATTTCTACAGACTTATTTTCTACAGACTTACTTCATTTCTAAAGTATTACTACTTCTGCAGTCTTACTTCTACTGCTCTATTACTCCTAATATTCTTAACTTACTACTACTTATTACTTCAACTTAACCCGTATTTTCTGAATATTTACCCGCTATATTTACCCGCTATTACTGGCTGATTCGTTCACCAAAGTTACTTGCCTGGTGGCGATCTCTACCAGCCTAATGTTCTTCATAAAAACTGTCTTACAAATATCTTCTATTTCCCGTTATTTCACAAATAGTCGATTGTAAGACAATTTATTTTACAAACGTTCCAATTATCTGGCCAACAGCGACAATTTAGCTTTGTTTTTCGTTTAAATCTAGTGTCACAAACATAGAAGTTGATGTCACAATCTCAGAATCTCCGTGATTTAGACTTATTTTCCACGGAGTTTGTCCTTTTTTACATTCTACCGACGAGAAAACTACTATGGATATGCAAACTACTAGCAAAATCAAAATTTTTTCAACTGGCACATTTTTGCCGGACCAAATAGTTAAATCCGACGATTTATTCGCCGAATTCAAAAGCGAACAAAACTATGGCATTCCGACTAACTGGATGTCAGATCGAGTTGGGATTCAAGAACGCAGAATGGGCTCAGCTGATGCCTTGCCTTCGGACCATGCAATCCCGGCTGCGCAAAAAGCACTGGACAATTGTCCTGAAATAGATCCCGATGACATTAATTTGGTGATTTTCTGCGGCATTGAGCGAGATCAACCTGAACCGGCTACGGCGCACAAGATTCAACAAGCACTCGGTTTAAAATCTAAACATACCTTTGACTTAGCAAATGCTTGTTATGGGTTTATGGAAGCCATGGAAGTAGCTTCTTACTATATTAAAGGCGGGGCAACGGAATACGCGCTGATAGTAACGGGTGAGATATCCACCCAAGTAGCACGGCAAGCTCTTAAAAATTTACAGGGAGGCATGGGTAAGAGTGACGCAAAAAATATTATCGGCGCATTAACCGTAGGAGATGCTGGTGGAGCAGTGATTCTTGGCAAATCATATGGCTATGACGCCCCTGGATTCGATATTTTCAACACCACTGTAGACAGTTCTCATATCGATAAATGTGTTTATCGACACAATGCACAAGGAAAATTTGAAGGCCAAATGCTAATGGGGCCCATTAGCAATCTTATCGTGCGCAAACACGGCTCTTTAATAAGCGAGACCATGCAGAAACTTGGATGGGCTCTGCCTGATTGGGTGATTAGTCATCAAATGGGGGGGCCTCCATTTGAGAAAATTCGCAGAATGTCTGGTGTTGAAGACAAAAAAATGATTAAAACTTACCCACTGCTTGGCAATATAACATCAGCCACCTTTGCAATGAATTTTGATCGTTTAAGTAACAATGATAAAATATCGCGAGGCGACAAAGTGTTTGGTTGTTTTGCAGGCTCTGGACTGGCTATTGGGCAACTTGGATATACACTGTAGAATAATATTTATATGAATTTTTATTTTCTACCTGCGTTAGTCGCGCTATTGGGGAATCTGTTTATCCTCATCATGGCGCGACGAGCTGGGATAAGGACAAACTACTTGTATTCACTAGTAGTGGTTTTTGCTGCACATAATATATGCGAACTCTTGTTGTTCCTTAATTTTTCGCTGTCCAATTCTAATGACCTAACCTTATATGTGCTAAAGATATACTATGCGATTACCTTCGCCTTGATTGCGACTTCGTGCAGCCTAGCTTTTCAAGTTGCGGAGGTCGCCAAGAACGATTTTCTTAATATATCTGAGAAAATAGTATGGTTCGGTGCCGGCATTGGCATAGTTTTATCCCTGACTACAAATGAAATTGTCGTTGAGGCTACCGAACTCTCCTACTCATTTACAGCCATGAAAGGTGATTCTTATTGGCTCTTTCAATTAACCGCAGGATTTACGGCTTTAGCGAGCGCTGCAGCACTATTTAAGGGTTTGATTGTCGCCCCAGAAAAACGACAAAAGGTTCGTTGCGTATTCATGTTGAGTGCCTATATTCCATTGGTAGCCATTACGCTCACGGTACTTTTTCTGATGAACATGGGTTTAAAGATAAACGCTACTGGCTTATTACCTATTTCAATAGCTTTGTTTGTGTGGATTTTAGTCTACAGCGAACGACGACATCGTCTGACCGATATACGCCGAGTGGTACCAGGGACGCGGGAGAATAAAGTTACTCAACAACTGCAGGAAGTCTTTACCAAATATGCGGCAGGTGAAATGGGTTATCAAGACGCCAGCAATGAAATAGAATTGCTATTGCTGGCCTACTCCTACGACAAACACAGTGGCAATGTATTGCAAACCGCTAAATTCATGAAAGTTGGCCGCTCTACCTTGTATAAGAAAATGCAAAAACACAGTATGGGCAGGCCTTACGAAAACAAGAATACTGAAGAAGAGTCCACTCAAAATTCTCTTAAACTTTAGTTCCAGCTAAAAGGTAATTCTAACCTTTAGATACTTTTAGCCATTAGATAAAGGTGGATGAAAAATGATTTGCATCACCACCCCTTCGGGATCCAGACAGTAAAAACTTCGTGCTCCATCACGATGAGTTTTTGGTTTTGATGCCATGTCCACCTGATTTTCCACCAAGTAGTCGTACCATTGATCAACTGTGTCTATTTGATCAACAATGATTCCGATATGCGCCAAAGACTGCTCACCTGCGTTTTTTTGATCGACCTTATGTAGAGCTAGATTATCAACTCCACTGCATAAATAAACATTGTCATCATCGGGCCGCCACTCAACTTTAAAACCCAAAAGATCCACATAAAACCGTTCTACCTCAACCAAATTCAGTACATTAAGCGCAACGTGGCGAAGGCCTGCATGTTTCGGGCGCATCAAAGACATATTTTCCTCAAGAGTTCTTGATCTATACTTTCTGTATCTAAACTAAATTGAAAGTATGTGTAACTTTGGCGGTCTTGCCAAGCATTATTGAGGCTGAACAATATTTTTCAGCCGATAATTCTACTGCCTTTGCCACTGCTTTTTCAGTGAGACCTTCACCACTGACTGTAAAATGCAAATGGATGGCGACAAACACTTTCGGATCAACTTCAGCGCGTTCGGCGGTTATTTCAGCAATACAACTATCAACGGTTAAACGCCGTTTACGTAATATATGTACTACGTCAAAAGAGGCACAACCACCCATGCCCATTAATAAGGTTTCCATGGGCCGAGCTCCCAGATTTTCACCTCCAAAATCAGGTGGGCCGTCCATTTGAATGGTATGTCCACTACCAGAAGTAGCTGAAAAATTCACATTCTGATTTAACTCTACTGTCACTTGCATAAAATATTTTCTCGAAAAAGTTTTAAAAGAAAAGTTCAGATAACTTAGCACCCGGTTCAGTGGCACGCATAAACGCTTCACCGACTAGAAAGCTGTTAACATTGTGTTGACGCATAAGCGCAACATCCTCAGCGGTATGGATGCCGCTTTCGGTCACAACCAACACATGCGCTGGTACCAACGTTAGCAAATCAATAGTGTTCGAAAGTGAGGTTTCAAAGGTTTGTAAATTGCGATTATTAATACCAATTACTGGCATAGATAGAGCGAGACCTCGGTGCAACTCTGCCTCATTATGAACCTCTATTAATACGTCCATGTTTAACTCAGATGCCCTACCTGCTAGATCAACCATCAAACTGTCTTCCAAGGCAGCAACAATTAACAGTATGCAATCCGCACCCATCGCTTTGGATTCATAAACCTGATAATCATCCAACATAAAGTCTTTGCGAAGAATCGGGATGGCACTGGCACTGCGCACTTTCTTTAAGTTAGATGCGCTGCCTTGAAAAAATTCTGAATCAGTCAATACCGACAAACAACTCGCTCCGTTTCTTTGATAACTTTGCGCAATATGCACCGGATCAAAATCGGCTCGAATCACGCCTTTGCTAGGAGACGCTTTTTTAATTTCAGCGATAACCGCACTTCTATTATTGTCCCGCGATTTCTGCAGAGCGGCCACAAACCCACGACAAGATTCGCTATCATTTGCTTGCGCCTTTACATCAACGAGTGAATGTTGGCGTTTTAAATACGCTACTTCTTGCGCTTTATGCGCCATAATTTTATCTAGCGCGTCGGAACCTGTTGTAACCACGGAGTGCATATTTTATCGATTATAATTTCAAAGGTGTACTAATATAAAAAGCCGCTTAACTATGAGTGGCTTTAACATACGCATCTAGTGCCGCTGAAGCCTTACCTGAATCAATCGAGTCGGTGGCTAAATCTATGCCCATAGCCAACGAATCAGCTAAGCCTGAGATGTAAATACCCGCGCCTGCGTTCAATACCACAATATCTCTTGCAGGGTTTTTATGACCTGCGAAAACATCCGTAATCATTGCCAATGACGCCGCTGAATCAGCGACTACAATATCACTTATGTCGGCAATTTTAAGACCAAAGTCAGTGGGCGAAATTTTATAATTCGTAAGCTCGCCATTTTTTAATTCACTAATAGATGTTGGTGCGCAAATACTGATTTCGTCCATACCATCATCGGAATGAACAACCATGGCATGTTCGCTGCCTAAGTGCTTTAAAACACTCGCTAAGGTTTTGGTCAGTTCTAGATCAAATACGCCAACTACCTGTCGTTTTACCTTAGCTGGATTGGTTAGCGGTCCAAGTACATTAAAAATCGTACGAATGGCCATTTCTTTACGAGGTCCAATCGCATGTTTCATGGCACTGTGATGCAAAGGCGCAAACATAAAACCGACCCCCACACTTTCAATTACACGCCCTACCTGAGCAGGGCTCAGGTCAAGATTCGCTCCGACTTGTTCTAGTAAATCAGCACTGCCAGATTGACTAGAGACGGATCGATTGCCGTGCTTGGCGACCGTAGCACCCGCTCCCGCCGCGACGAAAGACGCAGCTGTGGACACATTAAAGGTGCTTGTACCATCACCACCGGTACCAACAATGTCGATCAAATTTGGCAAATCCAGCTCTACATGGTTGGCTAAAGAAGTCATTACTTCAGCGGCGGCTGTGATTTCATCAATCGTTTCGCCTTTGATTCTGAGTGCAATCAGCAAGCCGCCAATTTGCGCATCGGTTGCTTCACCCGTCATGATCGCCCGCATTACAGATTGCATGGCCCCACGATCTAAATTCTCTCCGCTGGCTACCAGCGCTATCGCATTCTGAATAGTCATTTTCACACGGTTATTTCCAAGAAATTATTAAGCAGAGCATGTCCGTGTTCTGTCAGTATAGATTCTGGGTGAAACTGCACCCCTTCTACTGCTAGCGTTCGATGACGCAGCCCCATTATTTCGCCGTCATTGGTAGCCGCAGTCACTTCTAAGCACTCTGGCAATGATTCCGCTTCAACCACCAACGAATGATATCGAGTTACCGTAAAGGGGCTTTCTAAGCCCGCAAATACGCCTTGATTGTAGTGATTGAGCGAGGACGTTTTGCCATGCATAATTGTTTTCGCACGAATCACCTTTCCGCCAAATGCCTGACCAATACTTTGGTGCCCCAAACACACGCCCATTATCGGCAACTTGCCAGCAAAGTGTTGAATAACCGCCAGCGACACGCCCGCTTCATTTGGCGTGCAAGGTCCCGGCGAAATCATAATCCGATCAGGATTCAATTCAGCAATTTGTTCCAAGGTGATTTCATCATTTCGATACGTTTTCACCTCTTCGCCTAACTCGCCCAAGTATTGAACTAAGTTATAGGTGAACGAATCGTAGTTATCAATCATTACTAACATCTTATGTCTCCGGATCAGCGCTAGCCATATTAACGGCTGTGACCAAAGCTTTTGCTTTATTAAGCGTTTCGTTCCATTCGTATTTTGGTACAGAGTCAGCAACAATGCCAGCACCCGCTTGAATATTAATGGTTCCTTCTTTAATTACCGCCGTGCGGATAGCAATAGCGGTATCCATTTGACCATTCCACCCTAGATATCCGACTGCTCCTGAATAAACGCCACGCTTAATCGGCTCTAGCTCACTAATAATTTCCATCGCTCTAATTTTTGGTGCACCGCTAACGGTGCCTGCAGGGAAAGTCGCTTTGAGTGCATCAATGGCATCAAGCTCCGGTCGGATTTGACCGTCTACATTTGAGACGATATGCATAACGTGTGAGTATCGTTCAATTAACATTTTCTCAGTTAGCTCGACGCTGCCAGTTGTAGCGATACGGCTGACATCATTGCGACCCAGATCAATCAACATTAAATGCTCCGCCAACTCCTTTTCATCATTTAGCAGCTCTTTTTCCAGCAATTGATCTTGCTCTTCTGTAAGGCCTCGTTTGCGTGTTCCTGCAATGGGTCTCACCGTTACTTTGCCCTCTCTCAGGCTTACTAAAATCTCCGGCGAAGAGCCAACAATACTAAAGTCCCCCATATTTAAAAAATACATATGAGGAGAGGGGTTAATCAGCCGCAAAGCCCGATACACGTTTATCGGCGGACCCTCATAGGGTTGTGACAATCGTTGCGACAAAACCACTTGCATGATGTCTCCCTCTCGAATGTACTCTTGGCATCGCTCAACCGCTTTCTCAAAGTCGGCCTTGTCAAAATGCAGTTCGAAATTGTCCTCCGTAGACTTTTGATCTCGACCGTTGGCGACGTTAGCAAACGTTAATTTTGGCACATCTAGGTTAGCTGATAATTGAGTCATACACGTTTCCAAATGTGTTTGTGCTTTTTGGTAAGCCTGCGAATCGCTAACGTCAGCCAAGGTCATCATAAAGATGCTTCCCGAGAAGTTGTCGAAAATCAGCACATTCAATGAAACCATCAATAGAATATCCGGCGTCTCAATACTGTCTGGTTTATCCTGTCCCGCCAATCGGGGCTCAATGTAAGCGACCGTTTCATAACCAAAATATCCTACCAAACCACCAATCATTTCGGGCAATCCTGGGTACTCTGATATTTTGTATTGCGCCTGCAAGCTACGCACAGTTTCCAGCGGTTGCTCGACGATGCGTTGTTCAATACGCTTGCCGTTGTGCTCTACCGATAACTCGTTGCCAACAAAACGGTAGATAGTCTCACAGGGCAAACCGATGATCGAATAACGTCCCCATTTGTTCCCACCATGCACTGACTCAAATAGATACGTATATGGTCGATCGGCTAATTTTAGATAGGTGCTTACCGGGGTATCCAGATCGGCCAAGGTTTCTCGTACAATCGGCACATGGGTAAAACCTTGTGCGCGCGCAGAGGCTGCATAGCTATTAAATTCAGCTGGATTACTAAAGGGCGGTTGAGAGGCGTTAGACATGACAATAATTACTAGATTGAGTGCAGATTTCTGACTGCGGGCAAATTTTAAAAGCCTAGTGAGACTTTAGAAGGTTACAGACAACATTAAGCTGTCCACAGCTATACTAGCTACGCCAACCTTTATTAAAAATTTGTCTTAAGTAATTTTGCATTTTTTTAGTTGAGGCATTGTCCTCGAGCCTAATAGTCTCGCGGTATCTGAATAAGGTCAAGTGTTAATTTCAGGTGATAGCCCGATCGATGCTATCTCGCATATCACCAATAACCTTTCTATAATCGGACTGACCAAAAATAGCCGAACCTGCGACGAAAGTATCAGCTCCTAATGCCGCTAACTCACCAATGTTCTCTACCTTTACGCCGCCATCTACTTCTAGTCTAATTTCACCTCCACTTTGATCAATTAATTGCCGCGCCGCCACAATTTTTTGTTTTACATGGGGTATGAATGACTGACCACCAAAACCGGGGTTCACTGACATTAGTAAGATCATATCAACCTTGTCGATAGCCCACTCTAAAACGCTCAGTGGCGTTGCTGGGTTAAACACCAAGCCCGCCTGACACCCTTGATCTTTTATCAACTGTAAACTTCGATCTATGTGCTTGCTGGCTTCAGGGTGAAACGTAATCGTGCTTGCCCCAGCTTTAGCAAATTCCGGGATGATCTGATCGACCGGCTCTACCATTAAATGCACGTCAATGGGTGCGCTAATGCCATGGTTACGCAACGCTTCGCATACCATAGGTCCTATCGTTAAATTCGGCACAAAGTGATTGTCCATAACGTCAAAATGTACCCAATCGGCACCGTCAGCAAGTACTTGATCAACTTCGGCACCAAGCTGCGCAAAATCGGCTGAAAGAATGGAAGGAGCAATAATATAATTAGTCATGACGAGGCTACAATTCTGTTAAACAATGCCAGCGAATTATACTCGATAGGACACTTAGACGGTTATAAAAATCAACTCAGAAATAAATTGATATGACCAATTAACTCTACTCTATAGAAAAGCTATTCGCGCATTAATTATTTTTGCAACTAAGCCGATTGAATATCTTCTATTTAAGCAATAAGAATAAAGCCTTATTTTCTCGCATAATATTCAGCATCAACACATCCTTTTGCGAGACCGCATCGCGAAAACTATCTAAATCCTTAACCGGTGAACGGTTTGCTGAAACAACTAGATCTTTCTCACGCATGCCATGATCCCAAGCGACACTGCCACGTTTAACATCACTCACCATCACACCAGCGTTAGTTTCAATAGACTCAATGGCTCCCTGGTCATTACGAGCAACTGTGTTAGCACGCTCGCTGAACGTAGCGCCTTCAAGCTGGTAGTGAATCATACTGTCTTTGCGTGCGATGGGCGACGAAGATTCAAGTAAGGCAGGAATAATATATCGTTTACCGTCTCTTAATACCGTGAGTTGAACAGAGTCTCCCGAAAATTGAGAGCCAATCGCATTGCGTAAATCAACACTGTGTTTAACATCGACCGCGTCAGCTTTAACAATAATATCGCCGACTTTCATACCCGCTTGCGCAGCAGACGAACCATCTACTACATTGGTAACTAAGGCGCCGCCAACATGATCAATATCAAAAGAGTTAGCCAGTCCACGAGTTAAATTTTGCACCTGTATTGCCAAATAACCACGTTGAATAGCGCCATACTCTAAGAGCTGATCTCTGACTTTAATTGCCACATCGATGGGAGTTGCAAAACCAATACGAGCGCTGCCTTCAGTTTGAGCAATTTTGGGTATATTCAATCCTACCAATTCACCGTTCAAATTAATTAGCAAACCCGCGCCTGCACCAGCGTCAGTCTGTATATAGCTCTGAAAACTCTGACTACTATAACCAGTCTTGGCAAGGCCACTAATAATACCCGTGGTAAATGTGCTTTCGGCACCGAGTACATGACTTACGGAGACCACGAAATCACCGATATTTAAGGCGTCAGAGAGTGCTAGCGGTATCGCCGATAAATTCAAGGCTTCGATCTGTAATAAAGCGACGTCCGAACCTTTATCTCGACCTAGTAAGCGCGCCTCTATCTGGCGACCATCCTGTAAGGTCACCATTATTCTCTTTGCATTGTCTATCGAATGCTCGTTGGTAAGAATTAAACCCTGCTGGGCATCAATAATTACTCCCGATCCAATCGAGGTTTTAGTGAGTGGTTGCCCATTTGATTGTCGCTGATCAAGAAACCGACTAAAGAAAGGATCATTAAAAAAAGCTCCACCACGACGCTTTCTAACAAATGTTTCTATGTCCAACTTAACCACCGACTTTTGTACACGCTGCAGCACTGGGGCTAAACTTGGTAACGGCTGGTTATCGACTGCAGATGGCAAGGCAGCATGAGCACCAATACTAAACAAGCCTACACAGCAAAACGCCACCGTAGTGATTAGAATGTTAACCCGAAACGTCGAGACCCGACTCGACCGATATAATTTCATTTTTTTACTCTTATTTTTTAAAGATTTAACTCTGCTCTTTTGAATCTGATCATACAGATGTAGAGAATATGATCTGACAAGCTCTACTTTTATCTGACCTTTTTGTAACCGACCTGTTCTAATCTAAATAATTTTTTCTACCAACTACCAACTACCAACTTGGATTAATTGAGCTTACATGCCCTTCTTCAGAATAAGCTCCTTTATAAGTCCGATGTGTATTTTTACAGGCTTTTTGCTGAAATGTTTTAAAATGTACAAATTATTAATCTAATGAAAATAATACCAAAGGTCTAAATAAAGCCAATTTATGTATTTGATACGCCGTGAGGAACGTGTCCTGTGGGTACATGTTGGCGCGCTGAATCACAATGTCCTTGTTGATCATCAAAGAAAATATCGGCCCCAAAGGTACGTAAAAACTGACCCTTCGGTAAACCACCCAAAAATACGGCCTCATCTATGCGTATACCCCATGCCCGTAAAGTACGAATCACGCGTTCATGTGCCGGGGCGGCACGTGCCGTTACTAACGCGGTCCGTACTGGCGAGCTGTCAGCCGAAAATTCTGCTTGAATTTTATGTAATGCGGCCAACATATTTCGAAACGGCCCGCCAGGAAGCGGCTTTTTTGCGGCCAAAACTTCGTGCTTTGAAAATTCAACTAGGCCTTTTTGCTGATAAACTTGCTCTGCCTCGTCGGAAAACAACACGGCGTCTCCGTCAAATGCAATACACAATTTATCCTGATTCTCTGATGCACTAATGGCGTTAGACGGCAACATAGTAGCGGCAGCAAAACCAGCATCAAGAGTATTCGCAACGTCCTGTGGGTCACTGGATAAAAACACATCTGCACCAAAGGGTTCTACATAACGAAAAGGACTATTGCCATTAGTAAAGGCAGCCCGAGTAATCGCTAAATTGTGATCTTGAATAGAATTAAACACTCGTAGACCGGTGTCGGCGCTATTGCGTGACAGCAAAATAACCTCTACCCGCTCGCGTGGCTCTCCTAGATCATTGAGCTTAAGCAGCTTTTGCACCAGTGGAAATGCGGTGCCTGGACTTAACGGCTGATTCTCGTGCTCTAACTGATATTTGTGGTACGCATCGATGCCCTGCTCTACATAAATTCGATGGCTTTCTTGCAAATCGAACAGCGCCCGTGACGAAATCGCCACCACCATTTTTTCCTTGTTTGAAAGGTCCGTCATCTTAATACAGAATCTAAGTTGTCCATTAAAATCGTTAGTCGCCTGTTTTAAATCTATGCTGTTAATAAAATGTAGGTGATAAATAAGTAGGTTATAGCTGTCTAGCTGGCTACTATCTTACCATCAACCCCTCTATCGAAAAGTATTGTTAGGCCGTTTACCAACCTGAGTTTTAGCAAATTCTTTAATCTGCTGCTGATCCTCTTCAAAGCTAGCTAATACTTGCCGTGGCGGCAAAATAGTAAATGTTTTTTGAGCAAAATTTGGGCCTGCCACGACAATGGGCACTTCGGCTTTATTAGCCAAATGGTAATAACCACTTTTTAAATTCTCGACATAACCGCGCGTGCCTTCAGGAGCTATAAATAAATGGAGCTCGTCAGCTCGATTAAATTTTTCAACCATAGTGTCAACAAAGCTGGTGCGCTCACGACGATTTACCGGCAACAAACCCAGCCATCGGCATACATAACCAAGAGGCCAGAAAAAGTAAGCATCTTTGACGAAGATTTTTATATTGAGCCCTAAGGCTTTTGCGGCAAGCCAACCGTATAGAAAATCCCAATTACTCGTATGCGGTAGTGCAGCGAATAGGTATTTATTGATGCCCTGAGGCGGTTCGCCCAACATTCGCCAGCCTAGTATTTTGTAAAATATAAAACAATAAAATTGCTGCATTAATATCACTCAAAAAAAGCCTTAGCGGCCGTTCA
>CAZJWW010000001.1:16531-72466 GCA_964549895.1 uncultured Gammaproteobacteria bacterium | reverse complement strand
AAAAGCCTTAGCGGCCGTTCACAAATAGCCTTAGCGGCGGTTTAAAAAAGCCCTAGCTGTTGTTCATTGACCGCGGGCGGAACAACAGCGACGGCCACTTTTTGTTTACTTGAACCCAAATTGGCTAAGGTAATACCAATTAAACGAATTGGTCGCTTACCCACGTCTGTTTTACGCAACAATTCTGGTAACACGCCAAGTATGCTTGCTTCATCGTGTACATGCTGTTCGCCGGTTTTGCTGCGGGTAATTAACTTAAAGTCTGAGTATTTGACTTTCAAGGTGACGGTGCGCGCGGTGACGCTCTTATCCAGCAATGAACTGCCCAGACCCGATGCCAATTTCGTTAAGGTGGACCAAATCATCTTCTTATCAACGACATTGCCATCAAAGGTGGTTTCACTGCCGATGGACTTACGAATGCGCGACGGATTAACTGGCCTTTCGTCAATGCCGCGCGCAATATTGTAATAATAATCACCAGACCGACCAAACTGAGTTTGTAGTTGGATTTTGCTTAATTTCTTAAGATCGGCGCCCGTGTATATGCCTAAAGAATTCATCTTCTTTTCAGTGACCTTACCAATGCCGAAAAATTTACGAATTTCCAACTGTTCTATAAACGTTTCAGCTACCTCAGGACGAATAACATAAATTCCATTTGGCTTATCCATGTCGGATGCCACTTTAGCAAGGAACTTGTTATACGATACGCCGGCCGATGCGGTTAAATTTACTTCTTCTTGAATTTGTTTCTTTATCTGCATCGCGACTTCCGTCGCAGAACCACAAAAGCGTGAAATATCCGTGACATCCAAATAGGCTTCATCCAGCGATAAAGGCTCTATTAACTTCGTATACTGACGAAATATCGCTTTGATTTTCTGCGATGCCTCTCGATACGCATCAAAACGCGGCGGCACAAAAATAGCGTCTTTGCAGAGTTTTACCGCTCGCGCGCTTGGCATAGCTGAATGAACGCCATATTTGCGCGCTTCGTAACTACAAGCCGCAACCACGCCACGGCGCTCTGGTCGACCACCGACGATGACAGGTTTGCCGCGTAACTCAGGCGTATCTCGTTGCTCCACCGAGGCATAAAAAGCATCCATATCGATGTGTAGAATTTTACGCATACAGTAACTAACGAATTTGCCAATCTATTGGACTTAAACCATTATCGACTAGGTATTGATTGGCTTTGGAGAAATGACCACAGCCCAAGAAGCCTCGGTGCGCAGACAATGGACTCGGATGCGGTGCCAGCAATACTAAGTGTTTACTTCTGTCTATTGCTACGCCTTTTTTTTGCGCATAGGCGCCCCACAATAAAAACACCACATTGGAGCTTTGAGTGTTAATAACATTGATTACTTTATCGGTAAACCGCTCCCAACCTTTACCTTGATGGCTAGCGGCCATCGATTGCTCGACACTTAACACACTATTCAGCAATAAAACGCCACGTTCAGCCCATACTTGTAAATTGCCGTGTGTGGGTGCGTCACAACCTTGGTCACTATTTAGCTCTTTGTAGATATTTTGCAGTGACGGCGGTATCCGCACCCCCACGGGCACACTGAAACTCAGGCCGTGCGCTTGATTTGGGCCATGATAGGGGTCTTGACCCAAAATCACCACCCGTACGTCTTCCAATAATGTAGCGTTCAGGGCAGCAAATATGTTTTTTCCCGCAGGATAGATAATCTTACCTTGCGCTTTCTCAGCGCGTAAAAATGCAGACAAAGACTGCATGTATTCGTGTTCGAATTCGCTTTGTAAAAACTGTAACCACTGTGGATGCAAATCAATTGCTTTTCGATTCATTCTGGAAGTTTACCTCAGGTAGTCTTATTCATTCATTAGAGATGCTTTATAATCGGCGTTTAGCAAATACAAACCTAACTCCTAAACTCCTTTTGAGGTGATTAAATGATTAAAGTCGGAGACGCAATTCCTAGCACCAGCATTACCGTTATTAACAAAGAAGGCCAAGATTCAGTGCCCGCAGCGGACTTTTTTGCTGGTAAAAAAGTCGTCTTATTCGCCGTGCCTGGTGCTTTTACGCCAACCTGTTCTGAAGCACATTTGCCGAGCTTTGTGGTCAAGTATGACGATATTGCCGCCAAAGGGGTTGATGCCGTTGCATGCTTGTCAGTCAATGATTCCTTTGTGATGACGTCATGGCAAACCGCGCAAAATGCTGAGAACCTAACGATGATTGCCGATGGTGGCGCTGCCTTAACGAAAGAAATGGGCTTAGTTCTAGATACCGCAGATTTTGGTGGTGTTCGCTCACTACGCTACTCAATGATTGTCGATAACGGCACGGTAACACACTTAAATTTAGAAGAAGGTGGTGACTATAAAGTGAGTGATGCCGATACAGTTTTAAGTCAGCTGTAGGAATTTATATTAGGGCGTATTCAGTCGGAGCCTATCAAGAGCTCCGACTGAAACTAAAACGGCTTTGGAAAGCGCTTGATAACCAACTTAACCTCAGCAAGTATTTCTTCAGACAAGGCAACATCATAGGCATCAATATCTGCTTTTAGTTGCTCCATGGATGTCGCTCCAATGATCGCCGAAGTGACACCGCTATATTGATAGACCCACGCCAAAGCAAGCTGCACAAGCGTTAAACCATGTTTGTCGGCCACGGCTTTATAAGCCGCAATGGCTTCATGTACTTGCGGGGTATCACGAAGAATACCGTGACGTTGTTGCATGCTCCAACGACACCCTTCAGGAATTTGACCATCAGCGTATTTACCGGATAATGCGCCCCCGGCTAGTGGCGACCAAGGTAGAAAGGCCATGTCATTCAGCGCACAGCTTTCCATCAAGTGAGGGACATCCATCAAATTCAATAAATTAAATTCGTTTTGCACCGAGACCATTTTTGGCAAGTCATGTTTATCGGCTATTTGTCTATACTCACCGACGCCCCATGGCGTTTCGTTAGACACACCACAATATCGGATCTTGCCAGCTTTTATATTTTCATCCAGCGTCCGCAATATCTCCAACATACCGTCGCGCTCTTTTTGCACGTCAAACCTAGAATAATCCACGTCACCAGGCCAATGTTTAGCGAAATAGGGATGCATTCGATTGGGCCAATGTATTTGATAAAGATCAATGTAGTCGGTTTGCAATCTCCCTAACGAGCCGTCAATAGCATTATTTATAGCGCTGGTATTAATAGGTCCACCATCTCGTACCCAAGGAATTTTCGGGCCTGCGATCTTAGTGGCCAATACGAATTCATCTCGTCGACTCTGATTCGCGGCTATCCAATCGCCAATATAAGTTTCAGTAAAGCCGCAAGTTTCGGCTTTTGGTGGCACCGCGTACATTTCAGCGGTGTCGATAAAATTAATACCGCGATCCAGTGCATATTCTATTTGATCGAACGCGTCTTCCTGCGTATTTTGTTCACCCCAGGTCATGCTGCCTAAGCAAACTTCACTGACCTGTAAACTACTGCTGCCTAACTTAACTTTTTTCATAAACCTTTTTCTTTTAACTTCTTAATTGAACTGATACGCATATTTCTTAGAACGGGCTATACCCGATACTCCCAAGATCGTAATTGCTTTAATAGCGGGAAGTATACTGCCAGACGAATTGGCTTGGCGTCAATTTGACTCATTAAGCGGCCGTATCTTTCTAATTGGTCTTGGTGTCGATCTTTGATTTGTTCATCCACGAAGCTCTCAATATCTTGATTGCGTGTATCGGTACTTTTGTAATCAACAATCCAACGTACGCCTTGCTCATCTACAAAAGTGCGATCGATCCGATAGGTGTTTACCACGCCGTCTTCCAAGGCGGACAATGCGTATTCATTTTGCTGTTCAGCATAATCTTTAAATAGAAAATGTGTGTCTTTATCCGTCTGGATATTATTGAGTGCTTTAGTCAGTCTTTTTAAAGCATAATCAATGCGATTGGCCGGCACTCGTAAGGCTCGCAGCTCGGCATTCCAGCGCTTCTTTAAGGCCTGATCAATACTAAGGTTGAAAATACCCGAACCATTGAATTGCAAGCAATCATGTAACACTATGCCGACCGCTGTCGCCACTTCAGTGGCCCACTCATATTCCAAGGTTTGCGAATCTACAGGTGGCATGGGAGCCGCTATGGAGTGCTGTTGAACCAATTGCCAGTTTGTTGCTGGCAGTGTCGCCAGTTGAAAATTTGCAGGCAAGCGAGATAATGTCTGAGGATTATTTTGCAGCTCTGCATCATCATTATGTTCTTGGATATAGGGAAAACTAAAATCATCTTGAGTCGCGTTCCAAATGGACCCTAGCAAGCTACTGACCACTGGCGGCTTAGTCTCCCCCGACTCTTCATCTGATTTAGTGCAACCGAGCAACACCAATTTTTGCTCAGCTCGGGTGCATGCCACATACATCAGGCGAACCGCTTCGTTAGTACTGCGTTTTTTATCTAATAGTCGCAGATAACTGTAATGCGAATTCTTGTCAGTTTCATTTAGCACCAGCGGCGCTAACAATAGTTGCGAGCCACCTGATGCATTTTGATATTCGGCCCACATCATAATTTCCTTACTTTCGGCTCGTGCCATATTGCCCAAACACGGCAAAATAACAGTGTGATACTGCAAACCCTTGGCTTTGTGGATGGTTGAAATAATCAGTTTAGGTGCTTCATTAGCAACCCCCTGCGCAGGTCTTGCATACAGGCCATCTAAGGCCTTATCTAACTCGCTAAGAGAGGCGAGATCACCGCCACGTTGTTGCTCCCCAATCAATTTAAAGACCGTTTCAATATCATCAATACTGGCACCTAACAAAGTAGACTCGCCGCCCAGAGCCATCCAAGCCCAACGAGTCAGGCTGGCAAGCTCCACTCGTTGACGCTGCTCGAAAACCGCTTTCATAACGACCAAAAAACGCCCTAATCGCTGTTTTGAATTGACCTCTAAGGCGCTTAAATCTTGACTATTTAGTTGTTGCCAGACGGTTTGATCTGCGCGGCCAGCTAATTGTTTAATTTCTTTTAAACTAAGCCCACACCATGGCCCCCGCAGTAAAGCCAACCAAGCAATGCGGTTATCCTGCCGGCAAATTGATTTACACAAAGCCAACACATCCATCACTGCTTGGACATTGTTAAGAGGTTGAATATCAACGCCGACATAATTCAAGCCAGCTTGCTGTAAGGCCGGCAACAAATGCCTAAGGTGTCCGCGCGACCGAACCAAAATTGCAACACGATCATCTTCAGTTGGTAAATTATTGATCTCAGCCTTAACTAACTCTACCAACAAGTTGGCTTCTTGCACTTTATCGTGCGCTAACAAAGTTTCCGCACAAGGCAAATTTTCTGGCTTTTTGGAAGTAGCCGGCGCATATTGAATAGCGCTGGAAATAAAATCATTACGCTCTGGAAAACTCGATTGAAAAGTCGCGTTAAACCAATTAACTAAACTGCTTGATGAGCGAAAATTTTCAGTTAAAACTAAGGGTTCTATCTGAATATTAGGGAATACTTGGCTAGTATCGTTGGCCGCGACACGCAAAAACAAACTAACGTCGGCTTCTCTAAATCGATAGATCGACTGCATAGGATCACCCACTAAAAACAAGGTGCGAGAGAACCCATCTTCTATTTTCGACCACCCTAGGGTTAGACGTTTCAGTAATTCAATTTGACCGTGCGAGGTATCTTGGAATTCATCAACTAATATATGTTGCAACTGCGCATCAAGGCGCAAACCTAAATCAGTAGGGTTTTGTAATTCTTGCAGGGCTAAATTTGCACGCTGTGTTACTTCACTATGATCACACTCTCCGACGCTACGAAAACGTAATTGCAATCGCGCTGCCAACGATTTTAATACTGACTCTAGTGCTAGCAACTGTTGCCAATCTTCATCACTAAAGTTTGCACTAGGTAAGGAATCAATTTCGATGAGGGCCAAACGCAGCTCTTCATAACCTTCTGATAGCTCCACAAGTTTTTCTTGAATGACTGCTTTTAATGGAGTCTTCGGCAAAAAACCTATATTTTTATTGATCTGTTTTCGCCATTTGCCTTCGCCCGTTAATAGCATATGGCGCAAAGCTTGCCATTGCCCTAAGCCGAATAGACGAACTGATCGATCAAAGTTCTCAAAGCCAACCAGCAGAGACTCTTTGCCCTCCTTTGCTTCAATATTGCCAGCGGCCTCGCGGCCAATCTCCAATAATTCTTCAAGCTGTTGGCTATCCATTAGCTCATTAACTTGACTCACTTGTTCATTCACCAGCGACTGCCATGCTTGCTCAATATAGCCCCGCAATTTGCTTAAATCATTACTCAGTAAGTGGCGCAACCATTGGTCGCGTTTAGCGAGCATAGAGGCAAACAGCTGCCGAGCGCGATTGTAATTAAAATCCATTTCAAGTAAAACAGTTTGTAAGGATGCCAATAAATCGGAGTCGTCATTCAACAATTCGGTAAACAAACTTTCAATCGCGGCAGCGTAGTGTAAAGTGGCCTCGTCGGTGGTTCGCGGCCGATCTCCCAGTCGACTTAACCAAGGCATACTGCCAGCGAGCCTGGCACTAAAGGCATCGATGGTTAGTATCTGTAATTGATGCGGGGAGTCCAACAAGTTCCACCCGTATTTTTTATCTTGTACCAATACATCCTGCGCTAAGGCGATGCCTTGTTGTTCGAAAGCGTCATCGCTGCTTTCACCTTGTTCCGCGCACCGTAATAATTCTTGCAATCGCGCCAACATCTCAGAGGTTGCTTTGCGGGTAAAGGTTATTGCCAACACCTTCTGCGGTTGATCGACCGTGGCCAGCAAGGTCAATATGCGGTAGACCAATAAACCGGTTTTACCCGACCCTGCTGGGGCTTGAACGATAAATGAGCGTTGCGGATTTAGCGCCGCGGTTCTGGCGTCGAGGTCACTAATCATGATTTGCCTCATCTAACGGTGCCGGCAAATCTTGTGATTCTCTTAACTGGGAAATACGACAAACGGATTGCAAATCACAGTACAGGCAAGTCTTTTCTTCAATAGGATTAACTTGCGCATCACCTGCTAAAAATTGATTAGCAAGCTCCTCAAATAATTCTGGCCAACGCGCTTTGCCCTCAAGCCACTGAGCTTCATACCTTTGCGAATGACTGCCATCAGTTTTTAAAATCCCGACTTCACTCAATTCCAAAAACTCATGTTTTGCCGCGTCGACTTTTGCGTAACTAATTCCTGCAATATCTGCCGGCCCTGCTCTATTTATCATCACTGAATACAAAGGCATTTGCGGCTTAGCGATGCGCTCGTCAGTCCAGTCTTTGCGCGAGACTGCACCGGTTTTATAATCGATAATCAAACGACGCCCGTCATCCATTTTGTCTAGACGATCTATGATGTACCTGAAATCAATACCGCCAATATTACCCTGCCGTGGTTCTTCTCGCTCGACCACCGAAAAACCAATGGGACGCTTAGTTTCGAGAATCAGCCATTGTTTTAACAACTTGGACAGTCGTGGTCGCTCATGTTTGAGTAACATTGCTTTGTCTTCAGTGAGCTGTGTACTCTGATCTGCTATGACTTGTTCTACAACATTCTCAATCAAGGCGTCTAACTCCGACTCGGACTTTGCTTTTAGATTGGCCTGCGTTTGTAAGTCATGCCAAGCAAGCTCTAACATACGGTGCACCACATTTCCCCTATCTAAACCATCTAGGCCAAATTCGGCTTCTTGATCTCTCTCGTACTGTAACTGGTGAGTCACAAAGGCTTTAAACGCGCAATTGGATTGATTTTCAAAAATAGCAGAGCCGCCTCTCGGGCCTGCGGGCGATGACCATGCAGGACCTTGTATATCGTCATAATGCTCTAGATCAAAGTCGTTATATTCTTTGCTTATGTTAGGGTTCGAGCGATTAAATTGTTGGTCTCTAAAAAGGGGCGAAACACCTCCTTGAATTTCACTATTCTGCTCGTCGTATTGTGCGTAACTCAGCGTCACTGACTCACTCGAGATCAACAAACTGTTGATCACTTTATTGGCCTGGCAATAGCTGCCTTGTGCCGTGGCGTTTGGAAAACCCGTTTCTTGTAATATTCTATTCGGCACGAAGGCATCGTTTTGCGATGCCGGTGGATAATTTTCGTTCATGCCGCTCAAGAAACAATGATTGACGGGCCGACCAATCGCCTCATATATACCGGAGATTAAAATCGGAGAAGCGGCAGCTTGTGGTAAAAATACCGCGTCGCGAGCCATTTGCTGCAGTATTTCGATAGCTCGATTTAAACCTAAACTTGATTGCACCGCGCTGAGGCCAGCATATTCTTCGAGCAACCGTTGCCAGCGCGTCAAAAGCTGATACTGTTCTGAATCCAAACCGCCTGATTCGACCTCGGTTCCCCAACCCCAAGCGGATAGCCATTGATCAAAAACGTTGACCCATTCCGAAAAGCTTATTGTCGCGAATTTATTTTGTTCTTTTTGTTGGTCTAGGCGTCGTTGAAAATCATTTTTTAAATCAACGATGTCATTGAGAGCCATCAGCAACCCACTTTTTTGGGTAGGCTTATGTTCAGAAGATGAGTGCTGTTCGTCAAAAAATTCCAAACACTGCTGGTACAAATCGGGTAAATTATCCAATAAGAAATTGCTAATGCGTTGGCGTTTTAACCAACGCTCGAATAATCGGCATTCCTCGGCGTTGTCACGGCTCAAAGCTACAAACTGATTACGCAATATAAACCCAAAATCCACCAAGCTAGTGCGGTTTTTTAGCATCTGAATAAGGCTCAATGCAGTCTCGATAGCCGCCCATTCACTGAGGGGCTGCCCTAGGCTGAACCTATATACCGTATCCATTTGTTGAGTCGCCAGAGGAGACTCCGAGGGATAAAATACTTCGCGTGCTATTTCACGTATTTGAGATTGCTGGCGTTGCAAATCTGGAATCACAACGCTAATCGTATAATCGGAGTCTGAATTCTCAATTAGCGTTCGTGCTTTAATGAAGCTGGCCCGAATTTCGTCGTTTGTATTTGCATACTCAAGGTAGCTGATCTCAGGGCTGCGAGCTCGAGCCGATGAAGCAACAGAAATGTGCACACCTCGTTCTGCTGCCAATTCATTTAATCGTTGTTGCGCGTCGGTTACTAAATCATAAGAGTGCCAAATTAAGTGATTAAATGGAAACTCTGACCGGTCCTCATCTATCAGTGCTTGCAGTAACAGCGGTTCATCTATTAAGCCCCGCTTCCTAAGTAAATTTTGGTACTCCGATGTCCAACTTAAAAATTGTTCAACGTCTTCTACATGATCTTGCGCTAATGCAGATTCGCTGACACCCCAGTCATGCATCAGACGCCAACTCCGCTCTACGGCTTTCGCGGTTTGCTGAACATTGAGCAAAGTTAAATCGCGCTCTTGGCGACGCGAGACGTCTATAACCTGAACCCATAGTAATAAACTTTGTTGACGGCTTATCAAGGTGTGGGCACTCGACAGTTCGCTGGCGTTGAGTTGCCACATCAAGCGCAAATAGTCGCCCCACATCAGTATATTGGGGGCTTCCCAAACAACCTGTTTTTGCGCAATATAATAGTCGCTTATCTGGGCATTTAAACTGCTGGCTAGACTCCTAGTTGGCACTATCAAGGCCGTGTCCTTATCGAGTTCGCCTAGCCAACTTTGATATTGCTTATCCATAAACAAAGTGTATCACTTTAGCTGCTGACACAGCGCACCGGATAAACGCTCCCATAAAAAAAGCAGCCAAACTAGCTGCTTTTTGGACTTACTTAGTTTGAATAAACACTTGAGTAATCGCGCTATTTTAATCCCGCGATGTACGCCGATAATTGCTTTATTTGCAATTCAGACAGTCCGAATGCGATGTCCCACATAATATCGTTGTAGCCTTTTCGCTCACCCTTCTTATACGCCAACAGCTGTTGTTCTATATATTCTTTGTGCTGCGCAGAGACTCTGGGATAGTTTTTAGGAATACCGTGGCCACTTGGACCATGGCAGCTCATACACGCCGAAATGCCTCGATCTGCAAATCCACCCCGATAAATAATTGCACCCGCTTCAGCTAGCGTTTTATCAGCATCACTCAAACTCATAACTAAGTTCGCTGGCAGCGCCGCATAGTAAGCATCTAAATCAGCCATGTCAGCTTCAGATAAAGCGATGACTTGACCCGCCATAATAGCGTTTACTCGTTCTCCGCTTTTAAAGGCTTTCAGCTGTGCGGCTATATACCCTGGTACTTGACCAGCGAGGTTAGGGTTCAGTGGTATTGAACTAATGCCTTCGGCACCATGACAAGCAGCACAAACGGCCGCTTTTGCTTTACCCGCTTCGGCATCGCCCGATGCAATAGCCACACCTGAGTTCCCGACTAAGCCGACAATCAAAAGTGCTATTGTTCCGACGATGTATAATAATTTTTCCATAATACCTAACACGATATAAAGCTGTTTATTCACTCAGCGAGTTTATAGCATGAGAGCGATACCGCCTCAAGTAAACACAAGGCTTTTAGCTTAAAATAAGCGAGTGAATCACTATTTAATAGAGAAAGATAAATCATGATCACCAAGGCCGATACCAGTCAACAGAAAAAACCTACGCTACCGGAGATTTTTCGCGATCCTCAGTTTTTATTAGGGGCTGCAGAGCCACACCAATTTCCCGCGGACGATTTAGTTGAAATTGCCTTTGCAGGAAGATCAAATGTAGGTAAATCGAGCGCAATTAACGCCATTAGTAATCGACGCAAGCTCGCTAGAACATCAAAGGTACCAGGCCGCACTCAGCAAATTAATTTTTTCTCGTTGGGACAGCAGGCGCGCTTGGTCGACCTACCCGGTTATGGTTTCGCTAAAGTGCCACTAGCGGTTAAAGAAAAGTGGCAAAAGACCATTCACGAGTACTTAGCAGAGCGCAAAAATTTGATTATCTTGGTGCTACTGATGGATATTCGTCACCCGCTTACAGAACTTGATTTACAAATGATTCAGTGGGCGTCTGATTCGCAATTACCCACGCAAATTCTACTTACTAAGGCCGATAAATTAAAACGGGGTAAAATTGCCGCAACCGCACTAAAAACAGAGAAAGAGCTGAAAAAATTTCCTGGCAATTTTGGAGTAGAGCCATTTTCGTCACAAAACTTTATTGGTGTGGATAAGGTTCGTGCTCAAATGCAGAATTGGGTCAAAGAAAGCACCCAATGAGTCACTGGACTCATTTTGTAAATTTAATGAAAAGTTTCTTGTATTAAACAGACAATTGCATTATCTTTCCTATGGTAAACAAGACAGAGCGTTTATTTCTAGGTTATGACTCAACCTAGCTACTGGGTTGGAAGTTAATTAAACGACGATTCAAACTTAGTTAAAAGATTAAACTAAACGAATAGCAGGAAATACACGCGACAGAATTGTCTAAGGCAGGCAGTCCCCCCAAACGACATCCCCTTGGAATACCACACACACGGTATTTCGCCTGCCTTAGACATCTAACTTCCTACAAATCCAGCACTTTAGTTGTCACTCTAGACTATTAAGTAACATATAAAGTGGGTGGGTAAGTAACATATAAAGTGGGTGGGTCGGCGTATTGGAAACCTAGGCTGATCACGTTTGATTATTAGCTTTAAACCCTCTCCCCAAACTGCTCACGCATACTGCTTCCAGCACCTTTTTTTGGTTAATTTATTCTCGTTAGAACGGAATTAAGAATTTAGCTAAAGGGCTAGCTTTACCTTATAATAGACACTATGAATAAGTTATCTGTTTCATGGGCATAATCGGTGTTTGAAAGAGAATCAAACAGTCGGTCGCGCAAGGGTAAATTTGTATTTATTTTGATTCTATTGGTCGCGGTATTGAGCTTCGCCAAAAACTATTTTACGTTCTCAATCGACAGTAACCCTGAACTAACAACGGACGCAGACAACGATCAAATTGAGCTCGATAATAATTTTGATGCCAACACTTTAGATACCGACTTCATAGGAGTCTCAGTTGAGAAAGCGACAAATGATTTGAATCGCTTAACCGATGATCCCAATCAAAGTACTAACAATATTGTCGAAGAATTAAGTTTTGCTAGTGCCGAAGATTCGAATCGCGAAAACAATAGCGATGCTGAGCCAAAACTATATTGTTTAAATCCGATCGTAAGTGCTAACACATCCAAATTATTGGAACAAAGCTGTCAACGTATTTCAAAACGTCTAGCCAGCGTGTCTATGACACTTTGCGAAGCGGCCGAACTTTCACCCAGTGGTTGTGATTCAGTGAGCGGCTTTCCCCTATTGGTTAGCGAGTTTACACCGTTAGTTAACCGAGAACCGCGCGGCCGAATCTTAGTTATTGGCGGCATGCACGGTGATGAACTGACGTCTGTTAGCATGGTATTTAGATGGATTGCCAGCCTCAAAAAATTTCATTCTGGTTTATTTCATTGGCATATGGTGCCGATGATGAACCCAGATGGCGTATTAAATAAGTGGGCAACTCGCACCAATAAAAACGGCGTGGATCTCAATAGAAACTTACCGTCCGATGATTGGGAAGTCAAAGCACTCAAATACTGGAAAGAAAAAGTTGGTAGTAAACCACGGCGCTATCCAGGTAAATCAGCGGCCAGCGAGCCAGAAACGCAATGGCTGATTGATGAAATAAATACCTTTAAACCAGATGCCATTATTAATGTACATGCGCCTTATGGCGTAGTCGATTTTGATTCATTAGTACTTAACTCTGCTCCCAAGTCTCTGGGCAAATTACACCTAAATTTACTCGGCACCTACCCAGGATCTTTAGGAAACTATGCGGGTATAAACCGCAATATCCCTGTGATTACTTTGGAGCTACCGCACGCCTGGGAAATGCCAACAAAAGACGAGTCGGCAAGAATTTGGGAAGACATTGTTGCGTGGTTGCGCGGTAATATTAATACCGACCAAGTGGCTATTCCTTAAGCTTTAATGCACCCTTAGCCTTCATAAATAATCTTCCATCGGCCTGCATCATCGCGTTTCCAGTATTGTTCTTTTTGAGACTGTCCAGCGTAATTATTACTTAGATATCGCTGTTTGTACTTAACCACAAACATATCTGTTTCACCAGGATACATAAACAAACTCTGTAGCTCTAAATCAATCTGCACAAAGGTTTTACGACTATTGGTTTCTTTCTTGCGGCTGGCCCAACGCTGATAATGTTTACTACCAAAATTGAAATTATCGCGTGAGTAATGGCTCAAATACGCCTCAGTGTTTAAGCTCTCCCAATCGGCCTTCCATGCATCTAATACCGTCATCGCCTGTTGTTTGATCGCTGAGAGTTCCGAAGAAGTTATCCACTCTATAGAATCGCTCAGAATCACGGGTGTACGCTTTTCTACGCTTAGGTATTGACTGATATCCTCTAAATCATCATTACTCAACACGAAACAGCCTTCGCTTGCCCAAGGTGACCGAGCATAGGTATCTGAAGGCGTACCATGTAGCCAAATTCCATAGCCCGTGCGCTTTCGATAACGATCAAAACGATTTGGATAATTAACCGGAAAAGCGCCACCTCCATACAAATCAGGCAATTCATCACCATCTATATATCGATTTATCGAATACACACCCACAGGCGTTTTATTATCGCCCTCGACTTGCTTTCCGTAACCGTCAGCGCCTACCGTTAAATAATAATCCCTAATCAATTTTGGATGGCCGTTGTCGTTTTTATACAAATACAATCGCCCTCCTACCATATCAGTAACAATCACGTGCTCGTGTTGCCCCATATGAATCAGACTCGCTGGCACATGGTTGTGTGAACTGTCTTCGCCTTGCTCCGCGTGCAACCAACGATTTTTAAGCTGGTGGTTTAACCCCGCTAGCTCGGTGGCCTGTTCAGCGGTAAAACCAGTCCCTGGCTGTGATAAAGGCGACGTTTGCGCATGCAGTATGTCGGCCTTGAGCAAGTGACCTATGCGACTTTTGGGAAATAACTTTAGGTGCTCGTCCGCCAAACCCAATGCCACACTGAGTTGTCCGGATTGAATAGATTTAATAATTGCCAGCACGGACGGTTCGTAATTGCCGTTTTGTTCATAAGCGTGCAATACGGCATCGTCGCTACTTTCATGGTCACCACTCGCCGAATCTGCATTCTGCGCCAAGACCATTTTTGAACAAAAGGCGCCCAAACACAGCGCTAAAACCATTAATCTTATAAGCAATATATTCCGCCATCTGTTAGTTACTTGAAAACGCCTCACGAGCTAACCAGAAATCGCGTTTTCTGTCACAATTTTGGCATTAGACCAATCATCATCGCCTTTAACAAAGGTTAGCGTTTTGATAATAGTATCGTTGATCGTATTCGATTTGTAATTCTGCGAGAATTGAACACTGAAGCGCTGACCGAGGTCTTCTACCTTGAAGCGGCTGACTTTAACATTAATAAATTTTTTATTACCTAAACGATCACGTCGTTGTGACACCCACTGAACATGGCTTAAACCACTGCCCCTGGGTACATAGCCGTCAACGTAATTAGACACATAGCTTTGTACGTCTTGACTGGACCATGCTGCAGCCCAACGTCGCACCGCGCCAATTGCGTTCTTTTCTCGTGTTTGCGCTAGCGCTTTTGCCGCTAATTCTCGTTGCCGCTTTATCTCCGCATCGCGTTGTTGTTGGGCCTCTAGCGCGGCTACCTGTGGTGCTACGGTTGTCGATGTTGGGGTGTTAGATACGGCGGGTTCAGTTGCAATAGGTTCTGTGGCAACGGATGGGGTGGTCGCAGACGCCGTTACGATCTCATTTGAAGGCGGCGCTACATCCAGCTTAGCAACTTGCGGTTCACTGGCATTGTTCAAGCTGTTATTAACTAACAGCGCCTGATTGGCTAGTTCTTCTTGTAATGAGGCAATTCGCAATTCGTATTGAGATTTTAAATTTGCGATCTCTTTTCTAGCCGAATCCAGCTGTTCATTCGCCAAATCAAGCTCGTCGCTTGATGTCTCCGGCTCAGCTTGAGGTAAAGTAATGTTACTTGCTAGAGGTAAATCTAACGGCACTGTACCTCTAGTGGTCTTAGCATTAAATGCCTTTTGATATGCCTCGGCGGCCTGCGCACCAAGTACTTGCTGTAAGCTCTCAAACAAGGCTGCGGTGGTTGGTTTTGCATTTAAACCATTCACTAGAGTCGCTTGCGCTTTTTCTAATTGATTGGTTTTAGTGTATACAGCAGCAAGATTGACATAAGGTTCGGGTAGCTCGGGATAATCATTTATCAGGTCATTCAGTAACTCTTCAGCTACCAAAAAATCACTCTCATTTTGCGCGACCAACGCGTCAGAAAAACGCTTATTCATACTTGTTTCAAGATCGGGATCAAGCGATTTAAACAACACTCCCGTCTGGGCCGCCTCTTTGGCACTTGCTTCGGTGACTGGGCGAATCGCTGATACAAGTCGAGTCGCGTTCTCGCCCGCCGAATTTGACGGGTTTTCAAGAGTAGTTACGGGCTCGTCCGATGATGGCCATAACCACCACCCAAGCACAACCCCAGCCGCCAATGCTAGCACTTTGCTGGAGGTAGAATTAAATATCTTTCTGTTCTGTTTGACCGTTGGCATATGAATATCAATACTAGCCAGTCCTATAATTATATTATTCACCCTAGTTTAAACGATTGAGATTTAACTGTCAGTGCCATTAGAGCATCAAAATAGGGCAAACTTATGGCCAAATGCGATTAATTTAGTGCGCTTGTGCCCAATTTTTACCCATTCCCGCATCAACAACTAGGGGTACGGACAAACTCGCCGCATTCTGCATGATTTCACAAATATCATCCTTTGCTTTAGATATCTGCGCTGTCTCTATTTCAAATACCAGCTCGTCATGCACCTGCATCACCATACTAATCTGACCGTTCTCATCGCCAATCCATTCATGCACCGCAATCATCGCGCGTTTAATGATATCAGCGGCGGTACCCTGCATAGGCGCGTTAATAGCGGTACGCTCTGCATATTGACGAACATTGTGATTCTTAGCATTGATATCGGGAAGATACAATCTCCGACCAAATACAGTTTCGACATAACTGTGTTCGTGGGCAAACTCGCGGGTGCTTTCCATATACAGTTTAACGCCTGGGTAACGCTCAAAATACTGATCGATATACTGCTGTGCTTGTTTGCGTTCAATATGCAATTGCTTGCCCAAGCCAAACGCGGACATGCCATAGATGAGACCAAAGTTCACAGCTTTAGCATGACGCCGCTGATCGTCGCTGACGGCGTCTAACTCCACACTAAATATTTCAGCCGCCGTCGCTCGATGAATATCCAATTTATTGTTAAAGGCATGCACTAAGGTTTCGTCGCCCGATAAATGCGCCATAATTCTTAGCTCTATTTGTGAGTAGTCGGCAGCCATTATTTGCATACCGTCGTTAGCAATAAAAGCTTCTCTAATACGTCTTCCTTCCTGCGTTCGGATGGGAATATTCTGTAAATTCGGATCACTGGATGACAGTCGCCCAGTGGCCGTTACCGCCTGATGGTATGAAGTATGTACCCGCCCAGTTCGCGGGTTAATCATAGTAGGTAACTTGTCCGTATAAGTTGACTTCAGTTTGCCTAAGCTTCGATGCTCAAGAATTAAACGCGGCAAATCATGCTCAACCGCTAAATCCTGTAATACTTCTTCTGCCGTGGACGGCGCTCCTTTGGGCGTCTTTTTTAATACTGGCAAATCCATTTCATCGTACAAAATTTCCTGTATTTGCTTAGGCGAAGCCAGATTAAATTCGCGGCCGGCTAACTCATAGGCGGTTTTCTCAGCGTCTTGCATACTCATTGCCAACTGCTGACTTTGCTGCAACAACATGCTGTCATCAATCAAAACGCCATTACTTTCGATGCGTGACAATACGCTCACCAACGGCATTTCTAATTCGTTATAAATACGATGCAAACTGGGCTGACGGGTGAGGCTCGGCATTAAGGTATGGTGCAGGCGCAGGGTAATATCAGCGTCTTCGGCAGCATAATAACCGCCTTTATCAATATCAACTTGATCAAACGTCAGCTGTGCTTTGCCTTTACCGGCCACTTCACTGAATGGCACTGGTTGATGGCCTAAATGATTAACAGATAGCGTATCCATGTCGTGCCGCGAACTAACGCTATCCAGTACGTAAGATTCCAACATGGTATCGAAGGCCGCACCCTGCATATGCACATCATAATTTGCCAATACGCTCATATCGTATTTTAAATTTTGGCCAATCTTGGGTAATGCCGGGTCTTCCAGTAACGGTTTTAATTGTGCAACTACCCAGTCTCTGTCTAATTGCTGAGGTGCATCCATATAAGAATGTGCTACTGGCACATAGGCCGCTTTACCTGCCTCTATAGCGAAAGAAACCCCTACCAAATCAGCTTGTTGCGCTTGGATAGAAGTCGTCTCGGTGTCAAAAGCAAAGCCTTCTGAATTTTTAAGCCGCTCTAGCCAATTTAAAAAATCTTTTTCGGAAAATACGATTTGATATTCGCCCTTTTTAAATTCAGGCGCGCCAGCACTGCCAGCCGACGCGGGTAATTCTTGCCCCATTTCACCAAGCCACTTTTTAAATTGCAGCTCAGTGTATATCTCTATTAGGGTCGCATCATCCTGCGCGGCCTGAACCAAACCCTCCAAAGTGGGCTCAACGGGCAACTCGCAGCGAATGGTCACTAAATCTTTAGACAACGGGAGTTGTGGAATAAACTCGCGTAAATTTTCCCCGACTTTGCCACCAATAGCATCTGCGTTTTCGACGATACCATCCAAAGATTTGTACTCAGCTAGCCATTTAACGGCCGTTTTTGGCCCTACTTTAGGTACTCCCGGCACATTGTCGGAGGTATCTCCCATTAACGCTAGATAATCAATAATTTGGTCCGGACGCACTCCAAATTTTTCTAACACGCCTTCTTCGTCCAATATCACCTTTTTCATAGTGTCGATTAGATTGACTTTATCATTGACGATTTGGGCCAAATCCTTATCACCAGAAGCAACCAACACTGTTTGCCCAGCGTCTGAGGCTAGCTTGGCATAGGTACCAATGACATCATCTGCTTCTACTCCTGGCATCGCGACTAAGGGTAATCCAAGGGCTCTAATACTGCGGTGCACATAGTCAACTTGACTGCGCAATTCATCTGGCATGGGTGGTCGGTTGGCTTTGTAATCGCTGTATAACTCGTGGCGAAAGTTTTTACCTTTAGCATCAAAAATTGCCACGATATTTGATTCTGGGTAATCGGTGGCCAAGCTTTTAATCATATTTATAATACCGAAAACCGCGCCCGTTGGTTGCCCGGAACTGGTCTGCATACGCTTTAATTGAGGCACGTAAAACGCACGATATAGATAGGATGAACCGTCTATCAGGATGATTTGAGGCTTTTGCATTGATTGTTAAGAGAAGGTTAAATTCATGGCATGTGAGCGATAATTAACGAAATAATTAACGGGATGCTGAACGACGCTATGATAACATGGCAATAACATTGTAGCGGAGTACGTATTATGAAAACCATAATAAGTGACCAAGAAATAGTCAAAGACACAAAAAACCAACTGACCGAAAGACGACCTACTAAAGGGCTAACCGCATTAGCCGGTGGTTTGTTATGTATCTGTCAAATAGGTTTTGCGCAGGAGAGCTTGGCTCCCCCAGGTCTTGGCGAAGACACTAAAGGCACTCCTGCTGTTGCAGAGAGACAACCACTACCAGTCGAACCGATACCAACCGAAGGAATAGAAGAAACGGCCAAATCAACGGCGGCCGAGGATGCTGCCAGTGAAGAAAATTACGGCCCATTGGGACAAGCAACCATTACGGAAACTCGACGCGAGAGCGGCGGGCAGGTTTATCGGGTTGAACTCGAGCACTCGATAGGTGGCGGAAAACAAATACTTGAAGAAAGCGATTCTGATGGCAATTTAGAAACTCGTTCAACCGGCTTGGACGAAGAAGTTAATATTCCGAAATGGAGAATCGGTTCTTGGTAAACGCGCTGAGATTGGCCACCAAGTTATTGTCGCTTACTTTAATCGTTGCTGTACTACAGTCTGCGCAAGCAGTAGAGCCGAATCAAACCATTCGTTTTTATAAGATTAACAACAAAGAGCAAGCCGATAAAATTCGATTTACTGCTGGCAAAGCACGTAAACCGGGCTGCCACAATTTTATTAAGAAAGTACGTGTGCACCGAGTTGTGCAAATTGGCTATAACGCCTGTGCTCTTTATTCTGCGAAGAACTGTGCAAAAGAGAGCTCAGTGGTCGCCACCCGTGCTAAGGAGCCCAATCAACAAAAAACGGAACTTAGTCAAGGTTACAGCTGGTTTCCAGTGGATGAACATAAGCGTGGTGCACGACTAAAGTCTTGGTCTTGCGAATGATGTCCTTAAGTTTCATCGTAATAAGCTAACTTTTCAAAACGCTACTTTGGTCAAATTTCTAAGGATTTAAGCCAATATAAAAACGTTTAAGTCAATATAAGACCTTTTTCTTCCCACGTTTTTTTCCGGTTCAAATACGCATCGCTCAGCTGTTGCACCGCCAGTTCATTGTATTCACGCAAGCCACTGAGCACTAAGGTTTTTATACCTGAACCGATTTCCTGACCATCAGACTTGATGGAAAAAAACAGCTTGGCATCACCTCGCTTTCCATTCACTTCTAGCTCAGTTTTTTCCAGGGTTATTTGCAGCTCGCTAAAAGAAAGATCGTTAATTTTAAAGGACATGCTCTGATAAATTACTAACGGCCTTTTAGGGTTGATCATTACATCATGTTGCTTCATCAGAGGGACCAAAATATGGGGGAAGTTTTGCCCAGAAAATGCCACGTAGTTTCTTAACATAGCCTCTATCTTTTGTGCTTCGTCAATTCCACCGCCCTGATATTGCAGGCCTAAAACGGCCTTTCCCTTACTATTCAAAACCTGTAGATCAGCGCTATCAGAATTCAGACGCGGATAGTTTAATAATGTCCCTGCACTGACTAAATCTAAAAATTGAAACGCCATATTTTTGTGTAAGCCATATTCGCTAAGCGCAAGCGCAAATAGCAAATCACCAGGCACGCAAAATCGTTTAGCAAGTGGATCATGAATCGGATTGAAATCGGTGGCAATGCCTTTTGCAAAGTCACTGCCTTGCTGACCGCTTACACTTATGTGCCCTTGATTCGTGCGATCATAGTACTGATCTAAAAATTTCATACTGTTTCTCTAATTACCTATATTAATTAATACCAACATTAGGTTTTATGACCGAGTGCTAAATAATCATGCGATTGCATTTCTTGCAAGCGACTGACGGTGCGTCTAAATTCAAACTCCAAACGAGTGCCAATATAAAGTTCTGCCGCTGGCGCCTCTGCCGAGATGATCAATTTAACATTATGATCATAGAGAACATCGACCAAATTTATAAATCGCCGTGCTTGATCTGCTTTTAATTCGTCCAATATAGGGACATCGCTTAATAGTACCGAGTGAAAGCAAAGTGCTAGCTCTATATAATCGTCCTGTGAACGGGGGCCATCACAAAGCTCGGTAAAATCAAACCAAATCACTCCATCGCTGCGCTTGATGGACGTAAGCGTGCGACCTTCTATTTCAATTGGAGCGTTTTCTATACCAGCATCAGGGGCCAAATGTTCAAAATTGTATTGCATCCCGGTTGCCGTAGTTTCATTAACGGGGTGAAAATACGTTTCGGCTTTATCCAAAAATAACAGCCGATAGTCGATTCCAGAATCTATATTCACCACATCGGTAAACTCGTAAATCATCTCGATAGCGGGCTTAAACAAATCACGTTGCAGGCCTCCTTTATAGAGATTTTTAGGTTCTACATTGCTAGTGGCAACTAGGCTGACACCGTGATCAAACAGCACCTCCATCAGCCGCACGAGAATAACCGCATCGGCAACATCGTTAACCACGAACTCATCGAAGCAAATTATTCGTGCTTCTTCAGCAAGTTGTTTACCTATAATAACCAGTGGATCTTGTTCGTTTCGCAACTCCTTGCGCTCACGGTGAACTCTGTGCATAAAACGGTGAAAGTGCATGCGAAGCTTTCTTTCAAACGGCAAACACTCATAAAAGGTATCCACCAAATAAGTTTTTCCGCGACCAACGCCGCCCCAAAAATACAATCCCTGCACTGGCCGTTGCTTCGCTGGCTTGGCTAAACCAAAGCGTTCCATAATGCCGACGCTTTGCGATTTAGACTGCAACAACTCATCATAGAGTCGTTGCAGGTTTTTAACCGCAAGCGCTTGCATCTCATCAGGCTCAAATTGAGGGTCTTCTAAATCCTCATGATATCTTGAGAGTGGTGTGTGCGGCATGCCTAATTGCTATTCACAAGGTTTGTGTTTACTCTTCAGATCAAATGCAAAACTAAATTTACAGCAGCGATCTATAAAGGGTCGAAAAAATTGGTATTGAAAACACGCACATCTTACAAGCATGACCAACAACAAGCCACCTATAAATCCACCCTTATTTATTTACAACGGAATTACACCGACCATTCACCCCAGTGCCTTTATCGCACAAACAGCAGCGGTCATTGGTGACACTCACATTGGAGAGGGCTCAGGTGTATGGTATGGCTGCGTGGTGCGCGGCGATGTAAATGAAATTAGAATCGGGCACCGCACAAATATTCAAGACCTCACCATGATCCATTGTGCTGAATTAGGCCAAGGTTGTTACTTAGGTGATGACATTACCGTTGGTCATTCTGCAGTACTGCATGCATGTAATATTGAAGACAACGCATTCGTTGGCATTCAAGCTTGTGTGATGGACGATTGCATAGTTGAAAAAGGCGCAATGGTGGCCGCCGGCGCACTGCTCACACCTGGCAAAATAGTCAAGGCTGGCGAAGTATGGGCAGGTAGCCCGGCCAAAAAATTGCGTGATATAAATGAAAAAGATTTGGAGTTTTTTGCAATTAACCGTGAACGTTATCAGCGCTTAGCTCTGCAATACAGGCAAGAACAGTATTCTTCCAGGCTATAAAGATAATTGAGAATGATATTGCGCACTGCTAAGGTAGGTTAGCAGGACGGCTCCTTTGCGCGCCACGTTGAAAACTAAATTCAACACAAATCACTTTAGAAACAAAAATTGGGGCAATCGCTGGGATGCCGTTGTCGACGGTGTTATGTGTGTTTACTTAACAAATGAAACCTAATCGAACCCTTGCTACTTCCGTTATCTTGGCTTCTATCGTCACAGGGTACATTGCTCAAGCAGCTTTCACTCCTGCCTTTGTTCTCTGCATAGGCTTCTTTTTTTAAGGTATCATTTTTCTTTTGAAGAAGATGTACGCGTCAGCTGTGGCTTTATGCGTTATAAATGGTGTCGCGCTATACTCAATATACCGGCTATCGTATGCAGCGATATGAATTCAACACACGACGCAGCTAGAAAAAGCGCCTATTTTTATAAGGAAGGCTTCGACGCATTAGCGGCGTTAGCAGATGAACAAACCTCGCATTAATAGCCAGTACCGAGGTCTACAAGCGAGTATCTAACGATTCAATTTTTCTCGGTACTTTTGCTCATTATCATTATCACCAAGCAAGCCGTAGGCATTCGCCATTAGATACCAATTTTGTCGGCGCAGCGCTATATTGGGGCCCACAAGCGTATTCGATTTTGCCGCCAACTGAATCGCTTGCTGAAAATCTCTTTGTTGGTATCTTACGGTCGCTAACCGCTCCCACAACACGGGGTTGCGCGGTTCTATACGCAGGGCTCGCTCTAAATAATTCGCGGCGCCCTCCCAGTTCGAAGAATCTAGCTGTTGTTGTGCCGAGGCCAACAAACCTTGAGCCGCTGGCGACATCACCTGCCCTTTTGGCAATCGTTCGGTCTGTATATCAGGTGCTGGTGGCAAGGGTTGTGATTTGCCATCGACTACAATCGGTTCAGGCAGACTGCGTGGAACTGGAACACTGGTGCAAGCACTCAACACTGATATTATTAGAGCCGTCATCAGCCATTTGGATAGACTGATGGGATTAAGCCTAACGGAATATGCGTTTCCAAAACGGTCGGCGTTTTTTACGAACACGTTCGCGCCCAGTCTGTTCCGGGCGTGGGCTTTTTTCAAAATGATATTGCTCTCCTTCATCCTGTAAATCATACTTGATTAGTCCTTCACAGGCCACGTTTTCTAAAGGCAAAGAATCCAACATGATTGGTAGTTGGCGAGACACGCTGCAATCCTGAAACTGGGGATCGAACGAGGTGTAAACTGTGTGTGAAATCATCTCTTCGTGCTCTGGTAATACCAACGGTTGCAAAGGAAGTTTTTGCATTACTTTAGACCACACTTGGGCAGCTCCACTGGCGCCAGTTAAACCAGTAGATTGATTGTCATCGCGGCCTATCCACACGACGCTTAGGTAATTACCACTGAAACCAGCGAACCAACTATCACGGTAATTATCGGTAGTTCCTGTTTTGCCAGCCAATCCATAATCGTACTTAAACCCATTTAACACACCACGCGCTGTACCACTGCGAACCACCTCTTGTAAGGCAAAATTAATCAGCGTATTAAATTCTGAATCTACCACCTGTTCGATCTGTAGAGGATAACGTGCTAGTGGTTCGTTGCCATTACTCAACACGGACCTTACACCTTTAACCGGGGTTTTAAAGCCGCCTGAAGCCAGCGTTAAATATAGTTGGCTTATGTCCATGACTGACATTGAAACTGCGCCCAACAACACCGACGGCAGCTGAGAGAAACTGTCTTGATAACCGATTCGGCGAATCGTTTCCGAAACATTGGGTACGCCCACGGCCATACCCAACTGCACAGTCGCCAAGTTGTATGACTTAGCCAGCGCGTCAATTAGCATTACTTGACCATGCTCGCGTCCGTCGTAATTTTGTGGCTGCCAATCAGGGCTGCCTTTCTGACTAACCGTAATCAGCGTATCGGACACAGCACTTGCCAATGAATAAGTTTGAGGTGATTCCAACGCCGTTAAATACACAAATGGTTTGAGTAACGACCCCACCGGTCGCTTAGCAGTAACGGCTCGATTGTAGCCAGAGAAATTCGCATTGCGATCTCCTACCATGGCCACCACTTCGCCATTATCTGTGCGAATAACAACGGCGGCTGCCTGCAAAGAGTCTGACTCAATGTTTTTGCGTTTCTCAATGGCCGACAACTCTACTCGTACGGTCTCTTCCAAAATTTCTTGAATGCGCGGGTTTAACGTCGTGTGTATCTGCAAGCCATCGCTAGACAAGTCACTTTGCTGGTAATCGTCCTGCAAATTGCCACGAACGAAACCTAAAAACGAGGGATAAGACAAGGCGGCAGCACGACCGTTTGAGACGCGTAACTTCAAACCCTGGGCCATCGCATGGTCATATTGTGGTAGATCAATAACACCCTCATCAAGCATGGTTTTTAGTACCAAATTGCGCCGTTTAAGCGCCCGCTCGGGATGACGAATAGGGTTGTAAAAGCTGGGGCCATTATTGATGCCTGCCAGCATTGCAAATTGGTCAAGATCGAGTTCTTGTAAGGGTCTACCATAAAAGTAATTACTGGCTAATTCGAAACCATGAATCGCCCGGTTACCCGCTTGGCTTAAATAAACCTCATTCAGATAGGCTTGCATGATTTGGTCTTTGCTGTAATGAATTTCCAGCAGCACAGCCATCATCATTTCAATAATTTTACGCCGATAGGTTTGTTCAGTGGTTAGGTAATAATTTTTTACCAACTGTTGAGTCAAAGTACTGCCACCTTGCACCACCCGCCCTGCACGAATATTCAAAAATATGGCTCGTGCAATACCCACCGGGTTAATGCCAAAATGCGAATAAAATTGCCGGTCTTCAATGGCGACCAAAGCATCAACCAATTCTTGCGGTACATCTTTGAGTTTTAATAAACTTCGATCTTCATGACTTAAAGGGGATACGCTGCCAAAGAGACGCGGCTCAAGTCGCACAATTTCAGTCGAACTCTCATTACCTTGTTCATCTTGGACTTGGATATCGCGAATACTATTTCGTTCCAGCTTTAGCTTTATTTTCTGCTGATTCCGCACACCATCCCAGAACCGAAATTCACGTTGGTAAATGAGTAATTCTTTATCAGAAAAAAGGTAGCTGCCAACCCCCGCTAATTCCGAACCAGTGCGATATCCCAGTTCATCCAGTTCGGCTTGTACCACTGAACGATCAATTTGTTGACCAATGTAAAGCTCCATTGGGCGCGTGTACACATGCGCTGGCAAAGCCCATTTTTGGCCTTCGAATTGGGCGCGAATAGTAATATCCAAATACACCGTAAGTGCGGCGAATAAAAACACCCCAACGATCAATCCGCGCAACAACCAAAACCGCAGCGCTGCCCCTAAAGACGCAGTAACCTTAGTCTTGGCTGCCCTAGTCTTAGCGCCTTTAGCCTTGCTGGTTTTAGCGGCTTTATCTTTTCTGACGCTGTTTTTTTTACCGCCGGCTCGCTTGCTGGAGGCCGTTGAACTCTTTTTTTTGGTCGAGGCTTTTCTAGTAGTCGATTTATTAGTCTTTTTTTTGCCCATTCGGAATGAAAACGTGTTTATTGTCTGCGTGATTTGGCGAAGGTTTCGCCCAGTAGTTTAAACTTTCTAAAGCACTATCTCACCATAATGTTGTTGCCCTTTAGTCGAATGTGAATGGGTTTTAAGTATGCTCGAATTGGACCTAAGTCGAAAAATTGGAATAATAATATATATCAATAATTTACAGCGCATTCTTATTTAAAGACATTAATATTTATTTTTGACAAATAGGGCTACTATAAGTTACAATTTAATGACTAATCTGAGGTTGCTTTTGGAGGTTGGGATAATTGAGACCAATAATCGGTCTCAAAATAGGTAACCTGAAAATAATAAAAAAATTGTGAACGATCAAAATCTAAACAAAGAAATCATTGAATATTCTGAGTGGCGCCTCAAGCTAAGCGACGCAACTCAGGAGATGAGCTCGTTCCTAAAAGAAAACAATATAACTGATTTGCGCACGCATCATCAGTTTGAGTCTACCCTAGGCATGCTGGCAGATGATAATCTGTCGGTCGCTTTCGTCGCTGAATTTTCTCGTGGTAAATCAGAGATGATCAATACGATTTTCTTTGGCAATTATAAAAAGCGCGTATTGCCTTCGGGCACCGGCCGCACAACAATGTGCCCCACTGAATTAAAATATGACCCTAATCTGCCTAGTGCCATATGTTTGCTGCCGATAGAGTCACGCAGTGACGAACGAGCCTTATTCGAACTAAAGAAAGATTCAGACTTGTGGGTAGAAATACCCTTTGATGTAGATGACGCTGATAGTCTAGGCGAAGCCTTCAAAGGAATGACAGAAAATAAGCTGGTCAGTAAAGCCTACGCAAAAGATCTGAATTTTGACTTGTTAGAAAGTAGCGACTCCGGTGTTGGTCTGCCTGTCAATGAATACGACGAAGTGGAAATTCCAAGCTGGCGCCATGCCGTCATCAACCTTCCTCACCCATTATTGGAACAAGGTTTGGTGATTTTAGATACGCCAGGCTTGAATGCCATTGGTGCCGAACCTGAGCTTACAATCAATCACTTAGCCAATGCCCATACTGTGGTGTTTATTTTATCTCATGACCAAGGCGTAACTGCTTCGGACCTTGAACTCTGGGAAAAGCATTTAGCGGGCGGCGAGAATTCTAATGCAGGATCAAAACAACAAAAATTGGTGGCACTAAATAAGATTGATGGCTTGTGGGACGGAATTCGAGACGAACAAGAGATCGACCAAGAGATTCAACAACAGATTACACAAACCGCGGAAACGTTGGGTATTGATAAAGACAATATATTCCCCGTTTCAGCGCAAAAAGGTTTGGTTGCCAAACTAAATGATGACGAAGAATTGCTCACGCGCAGTGGTGTAGTCGATCTAGAAAATGCCATAGCCGAACGTTTGATACCCGACAAAAGAAAGATTGTCTCTGCCAAGGTTGAAGCCAGTCTCGATGGCGTCATTGATTCCGCTAGCTCAATCTTAAATAACCGCATAAAAGACGCCGACGAGCATATTGCCGAATTGCGTCAGCTCAGCAGCAAGAACGTAGATGTGATCTCGCACATTATGCTTAAAGTTCAGTCTGAAAAGGCGGCACTTGAAAGTGATATGCAACGCTACCAAGCGCTGCGATCAATTTATGCTAAAGAAACGAATAAGCTGGTACGCATACTCAGCCCAGAGCGTTTAGAAAAACTGATTGCCGTTACGCGACGGAATATGTCTAAGTGCGCTACGTCGCTCACCTTGCAAAAAACGATATTAAAATATTTTGGCGAAGCTCATAAAACATTAGATAAGGCTATTGCGCAAGCTGATGAGATTGCTTCATTGTCAGAGAATATTACGCGTGATTTCGAGCAGGACCACGGCATTGCAAACTTTCGAGTTCGTCGGTTGCGCTTAGAAAAATTCAAACAAGAAATCACTCGCCTAGAAGCCAAACACGGCGATCTACAGGAAACTAAAACATTATTTTTTCGAGAACAAATGTCGATAACAAATCGTTTCTACGATTCAGTCTGCTCAGCTTCTCGAAAAATATTCAAGCGTGCTCAGAGAGATGCCACCCAATGGAACAATAATTTGATGGTACCGATGGAAACTTATGTTCGAGAACATCACACTCAGCTAAGACGTCGATTAGAAAGTGTTAAGCGCATTCATAGAGCATCAGATACAGTCGAAACACGCTTAAAAGAATTAACAACCATGCAAAGCGTATTGCATGAACAGAAAGACCAGTTCACGATTTTAGAAAATCAAATGTACGCCTTGTTATCACGCAGCGAGCCTAAGCTCGATGATGGTGAAGAACCTGTTGGTGCAGAGATTCTTTATTGGGATCGAAAAGCTGGTTTTTAACCCGCAGGAAACTCTGAGAATAGACGTAGCAATAGTATCCACATAGGTAGATAACGCTTTTATGAAACTAATTCCGATTCCGATAATTAAAAGAGTTCTCATATTGAGCTGCCTATGTTTGCTCGTGAGTGCATGTGGAACACATCATGGCGCAGCACGCATTGTCTCCATACCGACTGGCGCGAAAGTAGTTAATATTGATGACGGTTCAATCGTCGGCACTACACCACTAGTACTAAACTTTAAGAACTCAAATTCTGAGCGCTTGCACCTCCCCGTAAAATTGGTCAAGGAGGGCTATTACGACAAAGTTGGATCATTCTGGCTAAGTATGCGTCATGCGTCACAAAAGGATGCTGAAAACGAACCAGAAATAGTTGAAATCCAATTGGTTAAACGCGGCAACCAAGCGAGCATTAACTAAACCCTGTCAATAAAATAAGCGGCTATTTTAGTTCCTTAAAGAGCTCACCTGTTAAAGCGGTGTACTTTTTCTGTAGTTGTTTCTGGCTTTCAATATGGTTTGGGTCCACTAAAATACAATCAATCGGACATATAACCACGCACTGCTCTTGCTCAAAGTGCCCTATGCATTCTGTGCATTTACTCGCTTCAATTTCATAGATCAGCTCGCCCTGATAAATAGCATCATTAGGACACTCGGGCTCACAAACATCACAATTGATGCACTGGTCTGTAATATAAAGCGCCATGGTCGTCTGTAGTCTCTTCGTTTACCTTAAACTTTGTACACCGCTTAGATAAATTCTATGTCAGTGGATAAGTCAGTAGAGAAAAGCCTTTAGGCTTTTTTCTTCTCAGCCCACTTAGAGTGCATAGCCTCTTTGACGTGCTTTGGCACGAAACTACTGATATCGCCGTTGTAATAAGATATCTCTCGAACCAAAGAAGAAGAAATAAAATAATTTGATTCAGAGGGAGTTAAAAATATAGTCTCGATATCGCTATTCAAACGCCGGTTTCCGGATGCTAACTGAAACTCATAATCGAAGTCGGAGACCGCACGTAAACCGCGGATAATAAAACACGCATCACGGCGTACAGCAAAACTGACCAATAAGTCGTCAAAGCTATCAATCGAGACATTAGACTTATCGGACACCGCTTGCTCAGCCATGCTCATGCGCTCATCAACGCTAAACAACGGATTCTTTCGAGGATTGTCCGATACAGCGATAATCACGCGGTCAAAAATCAAACCCGCACGTGTTACTAGATCTATATGCCCGTTGGTTATCGGATCAAATGTTCCAGGGTAAATTGCTATTTTTTTCATAACGAGTATAGAGTTCGCCGTTTATAAGGCAGAGAATTATAGCATTTCAATCCCTGCGCACTATGATTGATGTCGATAAAGGCTATAGCGAATTTGGCTGGTTTTTCCTTCTCGATGCAGCCGCCAAGAAAGTGGCACCTGAATAGGCGCAGTTTTTTTAGCGTATTCAACATAAATAATTGCGTCTTCGGCTAACCAGGCAGACGTATTGATCAAACTTATTACTTGATGCAATAAATCACCTGTAAAAGGCGGATCAAGAAATACAATATCAAAAGGCTTAGATGGCGCCGCGGCTAAATAACTACGAGCATCTTGTATGGCTACTAAAGCCTTGTTCTGCGGCACGCCCAAAGTTTCAATATTTTGATGAAGCGCTGCGGCCACTGTACGTGATGCCTCCACAAATTGTACGCATTTAGCGCCTCTGGATAGTACTTCTAAACCTAATGCTCCGGTACCTGCAAATAAGTCCAGACAATTGGCATCCTGTACATCGTGCATTAACCAATTAAACAAGGTCTCTCGCACTCGATCAGTACTCGGACGCAATCCTTCACTATCGAGCACTGGCAAACGGCGGCCGCGCCACTGTCCCGCGATAATGCGAATTGAATTTGAATTTGCGCGCTTGTTCATTGTGATTTTTCCTACAACCTCTACAATAGTGCCCTAAGAATAAGCCAAGCTAGTGGCCAAAAAGCTGAGACCCATAATTTATCTATTCTAATGACGGAAAATAACACGCCATCAACAACAGATGACGATCAAAAGCGCAAAAAAGGTCGAATCGCTCGCTTCTTCAATCGCGACAATGACGACAAATCAATCGATACACAAGAGGCTGTCAATGAGACGGGGTCTCACGACGCGATCATTGGGGGTTCACAGGAGCCGGAGCAGATTAAAACCATAGAGGACGGTCTAGATAAATCTCGCAGCAGTTTTTTTAGTAAGTTCTCCAATGTATTCAAAGGCAGCTTTAATCTTGACGACGAGTTGTTTGAGGAATTGGAAGAAACGCTTATAAGCAGTGATATCGGTGTACAAGCAAGTATGCTATTGGTTGAAAAGCTACAAGCCCGAGTTAAATCTGAGAAAATTCAAGACGCAGAGGGTGTCATTCGAGGCTTACGAACAGAAATAGCCATGCTGCTAAAGCCCGCCGAGGTCGCTTGGCATCTGCAAGCCAAACCCCACGTTGTCCTGATGGTTGGGGTTAACGGTGCTGGTAAGACCACCACTACCGCTAAACTTGCCAAATTGTTGCAAGATAAAGATAAGTCAGTGATGCTGGCCGCCGCTGATACCTTTAGAGCTGCCGCGGTTGAACAATTGCAGGAATGGGGTCAGCGCTTATCGATTCCAGTAATAGCGCAATCACACGGCGCCGATGCCGCAGCTGTCGCGCACGACGCTCTTATTTCCGCCAAGTCTCGCAATGTCGATGTACTCATGATCGATACCGCTGGACGCTTGCACACCCAATCAGATTTAATGGAACAGTTGCAAAAAGTAACTCGGGTTTTACAAAAAATAGACCCAGAAACGCCTCATGAAGTTATGCTGATATTGGACGCGGGCATCGGGCAAAACGCCCTGACGCAATTAGAGCATTTCAAAAATGCTGTTGGCGTATCAAGCCTGTGCTTAAGTAAACTTGATGGCTCAGCTAAAGGCGGGGTGGCGCTTTCTCTCACTGAAAAATTTGGATTGCCAATCCGCTTTATAGGTGTCGGCGAAGGTTTTAATGATCTAAAAACGTTTAACGCCAATGAATTTGCTGAAGGTCTAATACCGGATCTAGAGGCCTGATTAAGGTAGCCGAGCCATGATTAAACTTAGCAACGTTAGCAAACAATATCCCAATGGGCACGAGGCGCTTAAAAATGTCAGCTTTGAACTGGCATCGGGTGAGATGGCGTTTTTAGCAGGGCACTCCGGAGCAGGTAAGAGCACTCTGTTCAAATTGATCAGTCGAATCGAAAAACCGACCTCTGGCCAGATCATGGTAGACAACAAAAATCTTAGGAGAATGCGGGCATCTAAAATACCGTACTTGCGTCGCGAAATCGGTGTAATTTTTCAAGATCATAAGCTATTGATGGACCGTCCCGTGTTCGACAATGTAGCGCTGCCATTGATTGTAATTGGTATGCCTCATGACGAAATTAAAAAACGCGTCCGAGCGGCACTCGGCAAAGTGGGTTTGCATGGCAAAGAGAAAAGTTTACCGCTTACTTTATCTGGCGGTGAACAACAAAGAGTTGGGATTGCTCGTGCGGTAATCAATCGGCCCAATATTTTGTTAGCGGATGAACCCACAGGTAATTTAGACCAAGCATTGTCCAATGAAATTATCGATATCTTTGCCGACTTTAATCAGGTCGGTGTAACGGTATTGATCGCCACTCATGACATGCAGCAAATTGAGCGGTACAGCAAACGCACTATTCATTTAGCACACGGCGAAATTGTCAATGCTCCCAGCCAAACCTCAACACAGACTGCACCGATGAGTCAGCCTGAGCAGGGTATTGAAGGAACTGATCAGATGTATTCGCCAGAACCCCACCCTATCGATAACGAGCAATAAAATGTTGACGGGCTTTAAAAGACATCTACAAGTATTGTTCGCAACCTTGGGTGATATGCAACGTACACCCATGGCAACGATCAATACACTATTGATCATCGCGATAACGCTATTACTGCCTAGCTTGCTTTATATAGCCGTTAAAACGGGGCACTCTTTGAGCGGCAACTGGCAAGGTAGGCCGCAGATATCGATTTTTTTTGATGCTCAAATTAGTGACCGCGAGGCACAACTGATCTTTGAAGAAGTGCAACTTCACCCCAACATTGAACTCGCTGAATTTGTTTCAAAAGACCAAGCTCTGCAGGAATTTGAAATTCTGCTCGGCGATCAGTCAACGTTAGAACGCGATCTGGCGTTTTTGGGCGAGAACCCACTGCCGCCCTCGATTGTAGTGATGCCGACCCTAGCCACGGCGAATTCCGCAGAATTGGTCAATTTAAAGGAGGAACTTGGTGGCATTGATGGCATTGAGAGTATTCGACTCGACTTAGAGTGGACCGACCGTTTTAACGCAATTCTAGATGTGGTGACTCGCGTCGCGATTGTTCTTAGCGCGCTGTTAGCGCTGGCTTTAATATTGATCGTCGGCAATACCATCAAGCTACTGATCATGAATCGCCGACAGGAAATCGAAATCACAAAATTGATTGGCGGTACTGATGGTTTTGTGCGAAGGCCTTTTTTATATTATGGCGCCCTATTTGGTTTGATCGGCGGTCTCATAACATTGTGCTTGTTGTTGTTGTCCGGGTTTTTACTGGAAGTCCCTTTAAAACAACTGGCAGACCAGTATCAAAGCGAAACGATAGTCTATAAGCTCGCGCCGCTAGATATGGCATGCATCGTCGTAATTGGTACGTTTATTTGTTGGTTGGCAGCACGTTGGTCAGTAGCGCAGCATCTTAGGCATATTAAACCGCGCTAGAAAACAAGCGTAGCTTGTTATTCCTTAAAGATTTAATAAAATTTTTTAATATAATTAACAGTTATTAACGGGTTTTATACTATTAGCAATTAAATTTATTAGCACTCTCACTCCTCGAGTGCTAAAATATTGTCATTGAAGCCCTATTCATAAGAAATACAGCGCTTAGCCGTTAAAAAAGCTCAGATATCAACGGGCGGGTTTCAAGAAAGATTAATTTGCACGGAGACATAATATGACGACGACAACACATAGCAACGTATCACTTTTTCAAGAACCAACCTTGAGTGGCTTTTTGAAGGTGGCGAATCAAGCACCCGTACTAAGTGCGGAGCAAGAAGCTCGTTTGGCCCGTCGTTTCCGTGATGAAAACGATGTTGATGCCGCTCGTGAACTCGTGGTATCGCAGCTCCGCCATGTTATTCACGTGGCCAAAGGCTTTACCGGTTATGGCTTACCTGTCGCCGACCTTATTCAAGAGGGCAATATCGGCTTAATGAAAGCGGTTAAAAATTACAATCCAGAATTAGGTATTCGACTGGTTTCTTACGCGGTACATTGGGTAAAAGCCGAAATTTATGAATATGTTCTGAAAAATTGGAAAATCGTCAAAATTGCCACGACTAAAGCGCAACGAAAGCTGTTTTTTAATTTGCGTAAATCTCGCAAAACGCTTGCGGCAATGACCGAACAAGAAACGCTCAAGCTGGCTGAAGACTTGGATGTTCCTGTTAAGGCGGTACGCCAAATGGAACAACGTATGACCAGTTCAGATGTCGCTTTTGATGGCGTTGACAGTGACGATGACGAATTCAGTACCAGCCCAGCGGGTTATCTACCTGACATGCGTTACAACCCTGAAGAGTTGGCTATTTCAAGCCAGACTAGCGACAACAATCGCAGCTCTTTACTCGCCGCTATCGAACAATTAGATGACCGCAGCAAAAACATTATGCAACGCCGCTGGTTGAGTGAGAAAAAAGCAACCTTACATGAACTTGCAAAAGAGTATAATGTTTCCGCGGAGCGCATTCGTCAGATTGAGAAACGCGCGATGCAAACAATGAAAGGTGCTTTGATCGCTTAAGCAATTTATTCATAATTTCGCTTGGCGACTGATCATAAAAGGCTCTCTATTCATGAGAGCCTTTTTCTATTAGTAAGGCCCTTTCCAGTACGCTTAATAGCAAGTGCCTATTTCTTTTTAACACATTAAAATTTAACAAACAGTATTTTAAATAGAAGAATAATCGACATGACTAAATATGATTTAATAGTAATTGGTGGAGGTTCAGGTGGTGTTCGCGCTGCTCGCATAGCGGCCGGCCACGGAGCAAAGGTTGCTATATGTGAAGAATATCGTTACGGCGGTACTTGTGTAATCCGCGGCTGCGTTCCAAAAAAAATGATGGTTTACGCGGCGCATTTTCAGGAAGATTTTCATGATAGCGCCAGCTACGGTTGGAGTACTAACGTTGAAGGTTTTGATTGGAGCACCTTGATCGCCAATAAAGATACTGAGATCGATCGCCTCAATAAAATTTACGAAAACCTGTTGAGCAATGCCGGGGTAGAAATTTTACATGGCACCGGAAGCTTGATAGATGCCAACACGGTAAGGATAGACGAACAAAACTACCAGACAGAGAAAATTTTAATAGCCACTGGCGGTACCCCGTTTATGCCATCAATACCAGGCATAGAACACGCCATAAGTTCAAACGAAGTTTTTCACCTTGAACAGCAACCAACATCAGCGGTGGTGGTCGGCGGTGGTTATATCGCCGTTGAGTTTGCTGGTATCTTTAATGGCCTAGGAACAACTACCAGCCTGGTTTATCGTGGGCCACAAATTTTGCGCGGTTTTGACAAAGATATTAGAAACCATCTAGCCGCGGAAATTGTTAAAAAAGGCATAGACCTACAGCTCGAAAACAATATTGAATCAATTACCTTAACGGATGATCAGCGCAAACAAGTTACGTTTACTAATGGCTCGGAAAAAATAGTTGATTGCGTATTATTTGCTACCGGTCGCACACCAAATACCGAGGTCTTAAACTTGCACAAGGCTGGTGTTGAAATGGGCAAAAAAGGGGAAATACCGGTCGACAAATATTCTCGCACTAATATCGATAATATTTTCGCCGTCGGTGATGTAACCGATCGGATTGCATTAACCCCTGTAGCGACCATGGAAGGCCACTGCTTCGCTGATACTTTTTTTGATAACAATGAACGCTTTGCTGATCACGAAAATGTGCCATCAGCAGTATTCTCACAGCCACCGATTGGTTCTGTTGGTTTAAGTGAAGAACAGGCGCGTAGTAAATTTGATAAGGTTGATACCTACTCCTCTGAGTTCAGAATTTTAAAACATACGCTAACAAATAATACCGAGCGCACCCTCATGAAGCTTGTTGTTGATGCTGAAACGGACATCGTAGTGGGCGCCCACATGGTAGGCCCGGATGCTGCTGAGATTATGCAAGGCGTCGCAATTGCAGTTAAAGTGGGCGCCAAAAAAGCCGACTTTGATGCCACTGTTGGTATTCATCCGAGTACGGCCGAAGAGTTTTGCACTATGCGTAATAAAGATTAAACGCATTATGTATTAATTGCGTAGTAAGGGTTAGACACGGTAAAGAGCATGCGATACAAAGACGGTGAAATACCGGCCGAGCAAATGGCAGTTAATGCCAGCAATGACATGTTGATACTCACCGCGATATTGGGTGTGTTTATCGGTATCGCACTTTTCTGCCTTGGACGTACAGGCAAACAAATGTGGATGTGGGTGTGGGGCATTGGTTTAGTAATAATTAGTATCTACCTTGGTATATCCATTGCCTATGACATTAAATTATTTGGCAGTTTTTAGGAGATCGCTCGAGACGACCAGAGATGGATTCGAGATAAAACTCCCTTGGCCATTACAAGGGTAGCCTAGTAATCCCAGCTACAAAGTAATGCCTATCAATAAGCACTCAAAAACGCTGACAACTTGGGCAATAAAACGTACTGCGCTGTCCAATTACCTGAGATTTAATTTTGCTATTGCATTGGTAACAAGATTCACCGACGCGGCCATAGACTTGTAGTTCATGTCGGAAATAACCAGGTTTGCCATCGGTTTGAGTAAAGTCGTTTAAGGTAGTACCACCGGCTTTTATGGCTTTTGCTAATACATCTTTTATATGGCTTGCTAAAGACTGATAGCGAACTCGGCTGACTCTCTTGGCAGCCATGCCTGGTCGTATGCCAGCTTCAAAAAGAGACTCGCTCGCATAGATATTACCAACACCGACCACAGTTTTGCCGTCCATGATAAAGTTCTTTACGGCCAGACTACGCCCTCGCGATAGTTTAAATAGTCGCTCGCCATCAAAACTATTACTGAGCGGCTCGGGTCCCAACGATGCCAATAATTTGTGCTTGCTTACGGGCTCCTGTAATAACAAACAACAACCAAAACGTCGTGGGTCGTTCAATCGAATAATTTTTCCGCTACTAACGTTAATGTCTAAATGATCATGCTTGCCGGGGGGATGATCTGCCTCTACTACTCTTAAGCTACCAGACATTCCTAAATGCAGTAGGATCACTCCACCACTGGTATGTAATAAAATGTATTTTGCACGGCGCTCTAAGCGCTCTATCCGTTGACCAACTAAGGTTTTTAGCTCTGCCACAGGAATGGGCCAACGCAAGGCCGCATTACGCACCACGATCTCACTAATTCGTAGTCCTTTGGTATAAGGCTCTATACCTCTTAAAGAAGTTTCTACTTCGGGTAGCTCGGGCATTGATTGTGAGGCACGTTTTTACAAAAAGTGGTAGCACCCACCCTATGCAAAAGGAGTACCTACCATAAATATAGACTTAACTATTAGCGACTAACTGACCTTCTTTAGCGGCCTCAATCGACGCTTTCTGTTCTGAATCAGCTCCCTCTTCCTTTGCGGTCACGGATGATTCCGCTTTTGAATTTTCAGCGAGCACCAATGAAGGCGATATTATTTCATTTTCTGCATCATGAGATAAAGCGAGCATACCGTCTCGATATAGGCGTAGAGCTTTACCGCTGTCGCCTGATGCTTCGTAAGCATCACCTAGCAAAGAATAAGCTGCGGCTAAGCGTCCATTTTTAATCGAGGCTTCCAGATACTCTATCGCAAGATCATAGTTTTCTTCACGCATGGCAAAACGCCCAGCCGCTAAATTTAATTCAGCATCTTCGGGCCTTGCCAACAACCAGCCTTCAACTCTTCTTCTGAGCTTGGCAGGTTTGGCACTTTCTAGGCTGCCATACAAGCGCACTAAGCCGTCACTCCACGATGATTTTAACGCCGAACGTATTAACTTCTCTGCAGTTGCGCCCTCGCCCTTATTGATTAACTGACCTGCATAAAGTAATACGTTGTCAGGCAACTTTTTTTGATCACGAGGCAATGAGCGCCAAACGTTATCAACGTCGTCGGCACTGGCTAGATGGGCAGTGTAAAACTTATCATTCATTTGTTTTAGCAAATCAGACGGCAAGGCAGCTTGCTTTTTGGCGGTTGGCATTAAATCTTGCACGCCTTCCCAGTTTTCCATTTGCTCATGAGTTTGCATCAGCATGGCCGTGTATTGAGGGTTTTTTCGACCGATCAATTCGATGTCTTCTAAAGTCGCCAGCGCTGCATCCATTTGACCCGCCGTTTGATGTAACCTCGCTTTGGTTAAACCAATAGCTAACCTTTCTTTGGGTGCAGCTTTATAGGCCGCATTCAAATAGTCATCTCTTTGCGCCATACGCCCTTGTTCCTGGGCAGCTTGAGCTGCTGCCAAATAATTTATATAAGGCAGCTTACTGTGTTCAGACTTACTGGTGAGCAACTTTTCTGCACGCTTCCAATCACCTTTGATCAATGATAGATAGCCTGAGCCAAGTGCTTCATCGGCTTTGTCACTACTTTTACGTTTACGCCAGTTCGAAAAAGAAGCGGGGGCTTTCCATAACTTGCGAAGCAAACTAATCAGGAGGTATAAAACGACTACCGCGGCAATAGTGAGCAACAAAAATCCCAGCACTTTTATTTCAATAACGTAGTTGCCAAGGTACATCTTGACGTAATTATCGGGATCAATATTGTCGATCTGCATTACTCCGTAGCCGCAGGCGGCTGCTAGCAGTAATAAAATGATATAACGCATGATTACTGCCCGCCCTTAATCGATTGCAAGGCGTCATAAGAGCCAGTAATGGATGGCAATTCTACCAAAATCTTTGCGCGCTTAAGTTGAGCTATCTGAGATAGAACCGACTTTACTCTTTCATCTCTAGTATCAAAATATTCCTTTAGCCATTGTTCACTGGATTGCAGGCTTTTCGTGTATACGCTTTGTTGTTTTTGTAGTAAAGCAACTTCGGCCTTATTCAGGTTCAACAGTAAATTTTGATTGAGGAAATATCGTTGCTCCGGTACCAGCAATGGTTTGGGAGGTTGATCCACACGCTGAATACTCACGGAGTTAACCATGTCATTAAATATCTTTCGCATTTCAGTGCGCCAGCTGATGGGGGCATCGGCAGTATCCTCTGAGGTCAACTCAATGGTTTCCGCAACTGGTGGCTCGTTTGCCAATGGCAAGTCAGAAACCTGAGCCGAGAGCCCTGATAATTGCGCCGAGAGCTTTTCAATATCGGGTAATTTAACCGCTTTCAATGCAGCAATCTCACTGTTTATTTTTTTTCGCACGGCGCTAAACCGCGGCTCAGCCAATTCTTTTAACTGAATATCCGCCAAACTCAATGCATTGATAGATGATCTTGTGTCATTAGAAAATAAAGCACTATTGTTTGCCAACTTCATCAATTGCGAGACTTCATCTAATACAAAGTCATCTACACCACTTTGTAAATCACTATTTACCTTTTGAACAGCGGCTTGCATCTCTACCTGGTCGCTGCGAATAGCTTGCAATTGCTTATCGACTTTTACGTCAGCTTCTAACAAACGAGTGGATAGTTGCGCCTGACTGACCACCTCGCTTTGCTGTTTGCTTAATACCGCAATTGAATCACTCATACGCGTGATTTGACCGCCGATCTCAGTTACTCCTACTGCCAATCCGGAACCGGATTTTTGGTTTTCATACCACGTTAAACCCGAGCCTGCCAAAGCAAGTAGTGACAACAATATTGCGAATAAGCTTAAGCCTTTGCCTCCACTTTTTTTGCCATTATTTTCATTTGAAACACTGGCTGCGGCTGGTCTAGACGTAGCTTCATCGGTTTCAGCCATTTTTTGCTCTGCGGCGGCACTGCTATTATTCATATTAGTTTTGGTCTGATTATTAGTCTTGGTCTGATTATTAGTCTTTGAGCTGGTATTCGTCGTGGTCTGCGAGTTAGTACTTACTTGACGATTACGGTTACCTTGGGAACTGCGATTAGCCTTTTGGTTAGACTGCTGCTTGGGCTTGGGCTTGGGCTTGATAGTAGACTCGGGGCCACTTATAGGATCTGGAGCTTCCTTTTTTGAATCAGTCATACTTGAATATCCGAAAGTACCGAAATACCTTAATCATCTTGTCGTTTTGGAAGAAAAGTTTAACACAGGGCGTTACAGTGCACTATGTCTAGACGATACTATGCCACAGCTGTATTGAGAGCCTCCGTTTTCATACTTGTTACAAATTATCACAAGCTCTCTAAATCCCCAGACGCACCAATCTAGTGATTGCTAGGCCGAAAACGCTAACATCATATGCTTGTTTGAAGGCGATTCCGCCACCACGATCTCACCTTCCCAACCACGGTTTATCGCCGCATCTGCAATGCGCTGACTGCCCGCCACCAATTTCGTCTGACTGAGTTTTTTAGCACCCAAGCCCGCCATCGAAATTAAGTTAATGACGCTCTGTTCACTGTGTACAAAAACGCCACCAAGCCTGCTGTGCTCGCCAAGAATAGTGGCCAGTTTTTGCGCACTACCGCTGGGCAATAATTGCATATAACAATTTGCGTGATCAACTTGTGCGCCCCGCTTGCGCAATTCTTCTGATGGCCAATTCAAACCGCCCGCGCCGCGCATTATTAATACATTGTGTCCCGACATGTCTTTTATTTGACTGACCTTGAGTAGCGCCTCCGCTCCTACTCCCACTTTAGGAAATAAAGCCTCTATACCCATCTTATAGAGCTGCTTAGCTGTTTCAGGGCCGACCGTCATTACTCTAATTTTTTCAGGCAAACCGCCATACCCATTAATCAGCTGCATACCCATGTCTACGGAGTTACGTGACACAAAAATAATATCGGTATAGTGGTCCAAATTGGCCAATTTATATTCAAGATCAGCATTCGTACTGACCTTAGTTTCAAGCGTGGGCAGATGTACCGCAGGATGTCCCAAGTATTCTAAAACAGCTCGGCAATTGCCCAAAAAATCCGCCTGACGCGTCAATATAACAGCGTCCTTTTGCAGATTAGCTTGTGGTGCCGTATCACTATGAACGATTTTTAAAATATCCCCAGCACCTTGGTCAAGTAACTCCTGAGCTACTTGCTGACCAAGTTCCGCTGCCCTCGGCATTGAAATTTCGGTGGTCGTGCTATGACCATGTAAAAGCTTTGATCCATCGTGAGCACCAACCAAACCCCGCATCTGAATTTTGCCTTTGGATATTTCGGCAAATCCTCCAATCGGTACCTGGCACCCGCCCTCTAGAACTTTATTCATCGTCCGCTCAGCTAGTAATAAAATATCAGATTCGCGACTATGCAAGGGCCCTAACAAAACCTTGGTTTGCTCATCATTGGCGCGGCACTCAATCCCGATAATCCCTTGCCCAACCGCGGGCAAACAAAGCTCTGGGGTAATGTATTGTTTAATTCTGTCTTCAAAACCTAGGCGAATCAAACCGGCGGCGGCCAATACAATCGCATCGTAATCACCGGCATCCAATTTAGCTAGCCTAGTGTTAACATTGCCCCTGAGCTCTTTAAATTCTAGTTTAGGGAAGGCATGTTTCAATTGTGAAGTGCGTCTTAGGCTAGACGTGCCTACTATTGAAGCATCTGGCAAAGCGTATAAATTTTGATAAATATTCGACACCATCGCGTCGCGTGGATCACCGCGCTCACAAACGGCAGCCATTTCTAGGCCCGCGTGCAATTTAACCGGCACATCTTTCATAGAATGCACCGCGATATCAGTTTCTTCATTCAATAAAGAAACCTCTAATTCTTTGAGAAACAAACCTTTGCCGCCGGCCAGCGCCAAGCTACGATCCAGTAGTTGGTCTCCCTTGGTAGTCATGCCAACAATCTCTACCGTTAAATCATCGTGCACTTCGAGCAAAGCTTCTTTCACGTAATTAGCCTGCCAAAGGGCCAATGGACTATTGCGAGTAGCGATTCGAATTAGATTCATGGCAATTGAAATAACTAGTGGAAATTAAGCCTGTAGTAATTACACCGGTAGTAATTAAGCCCGTAGTAAATAGTAATTAAGACCGTAGCAATAAGCAGGTGGATATAAACGACTTCCCTAATTGTTTAAGTGGTACAACTTTAGCATAGCCACCAGCGATGTCAGAGCTTTAATTGAAAAAATCAATCCTTAGCTCGCTATCAGCAATCAGCTCAAGGTATAATCTCAAACGGCTTAAAATCACACTCTCAGTTTAATCACTGACGTAGATACTGACTGTATATAACAATTCATGGCGAATTTAACGACTGGTAAAAAACCTTGGGGTGGCCGCTTTACTGAGCCAACCAATTCTCTAGTAGAGTCATTTACGGAATCCATAAGTTTCGATGCGCGCCTGTACAAGTACGATATCCAGGGTTCGATTGCACATAGTAAAATGCTTAGTAGTATTGGCGTAATTAGTGCAGAAGAAGCCGCACAAATTGAATCCGGACTCAAGACCATAGAACAACAAATAGACGCTGGAAACTTTGAGTGGTCAACTGAGCTCGAAGACGTGCATATGAACATTGAAGCGCGTCTAACAGATGCGATTGGCGAAGCCGGTAAAAAATTACATACTGGGCGTTCACGTAACGATCAAATTGCAACGGATATTCGCTTGTATATGCGTGCCGCCAGCGATGACGTTGTGACTCTGCTCGGACACTTACAAAGCAATTTGCTTGAGCTAGCCAAAAATGAGGTTAGCACTATTCTACCTGGCTTTACTCATCTGCAAGTAGCACAGCCAATTACGTTAACCCACCAGCTGCTGGCGTGGAATGAAATGTTAGAACGAGATGTCGAGCGTATGCGCGACTGCCGTAAACGCATAAATATAATGCCGCTGGGTTCGGCAGCATTAGCTGGAACTAGTTTTCCCTTAGACCGTGAATTGAGCTGTAAATTATTGGGATTTGATCGCCCTACCAGAAACTCTCTCGACGCAGTTTCTGATCGAGACTTTCTAATTGAATTTAATGCCGCGGCCAGTTTGATCATGGTCCACTTATCGCGCATATGCGAGGAACTTATTTTGTGGGCCTCGGAGGCCTATAAATTTATTGATATTGGTGACAGTTTTTGTACTGGCTCGAGCATAATGCCGCAAAAGAAAAACCCAGATATCGCCGAGATTGTTCGGGGTAAAAGTGGCCGAGTAGTCGGCAATCTGAATGCTTTGCTCATCATTATGAAATCACAACCGCTGGCCTACAATCGCGACAATCAAGAAGATAAAGAACCTATATTTGATACAGTTGATACTGTCACCAGCTCGCTGCAAGTCTTTGCGGCAATGATTCCTAGCATTTCCTTTAATCGCGACACAATGGAAAATGCGGCTCTAAAAGGCTACGCTACCGCCACTGATTTAGCCGAGTATTTAGTACGCCTAAATGTGCCTTTTCGTGACGCCCACGAAATTGTTGGTAACGCGGTACAATATGCTATCAAGCATGATAAGCCTTTAGCTGATTTAAGCCTTGCCGAATTTCAAAAATTTGGCGCCATGATACAAGAGGACGTTTATAAGGTGCTAACACTGCAGGGCTCTATTAATTCTCGTGACCACTTTGGCGCAACTGCGCCTGTACGAGTTCAAGAGGCATTAGACGCCGCTATTGATCGACTAAAAAATAGTAACCAAACCTAGCAAAACTAACTCGGAGAAGTATATGCAACCCCTACCTAAATTCACCTTACTTTTTGGACTGCTTGTGCTATTTAGCGCCTGTGGCCAAAAAGGCCCGATACAGGTTATTCCTACCGATAGAACCGAAGCCCAAGTAATTACCGATCTTGAAGAAGGTGTCGATACCAAGACCACACAAACTCAGGAACCTGAACTAACCAGGTAGATAGGACACTAACGTGTTTTTATGAATTTTCTCGCGAGATCATAATACTACGCCTTCTCAAACAGGCCCTAATAAAAACGCCCTAAGAAATTAGTCACACCATGGATTTTTTCGACTTCAAAAACGGCCAACTGTGCGCTGAAGAATTACCCTTGTCAGTCATCGCAGAGCAAATTGGCACGCCTTGCTATGTCTATTCACGTGCTGCATTTGAGCATCAATGGCAATCTCTGGATTCGGCCTTCGGTGATCACCCGCATACTATTTGCTATGCAGTAAAAGCGAATAGCAATCTTGCCGTATTAAACATTTTGGCAAGGTTGGGCTCAGGTTTTGATATTGTTTCTGCTGGCGAACTACGCCGCGTGTTAGCTGCCGGCGGTGACCCTGGCAAAGTCGTTATGTCAGGTGTGGCGAAATCACGAGAAGAAATTAAACTGGCTATCATGACTGGTATTCGTAGCATTAACGTTGAGTCAGTGGCTGAATTGGAACGGGTACAAGAAGTTGCCGCTGAGCAGAATAAAATTGCTCCTATAGCACTGCGCGTTAACCCCAATGTAAATCCACAAACCCACCCCTATATCTCCACTGGAATGGAAAAAGCCAAATTTGGAATTCCCATGGAAGCGGCCTTCGATGCCTACGTGCAAGCCGACGCTATGGACAATATTGAAGTTCATGGGGTTGCTTGTCACATCGGTTCTCAAATAACTAAAACCAGTCCGTTTCAAGACGCATTGGAATTAGTGCTTGCGATGGTGAAGCGCTTGGCCAAACGAGACATAGTTATTCAACAGCTCGATTTGGGTGGTGGGCTAGGCATTGATTATCAAGGCGAGCAGCCCCCAAGCGCTACTGACTATGTGTCGGCTATGCTAGACGGTTTGAAAAAAAACGATATAAGCTTACCCATCTCTATTGAACCGGGTCGCTATATCGCTGGTAACTCTGGTGTGTTGTTAACGCAGGTCGAATACCTAAAACATAACGCCACTAAAAATTTTGTTATTGTCGATGCGGGCATGAACGATATTCTGCGACCGTCTCTGTATCAGGCTTACCATGACATTGTTTGCGTCAATGAGCATGGTGAAGCTGAAGAAAATACCTACGACGTGGTTGGTCCTATTTGCGAGTCAGCCGACGTGCTTGGCTATGATCGTACGCTACGTGTTAGCGCCGATGATTTATTAGCGGTAAAATCAGCAGGTGCCTATGGATTTGTCATGGCTGGCAACTATAATTCGCGCCCCAAGCCTCCTGAAATCATGGTTGACGGCGACCAACTGCATATTGTTCGTCGACGAGAAACTGCTGAAGAACTTATTCAAGGCGAAGCGCTATTACCATAATAGAAAATTAGTTTAAACCATGAACAACCCTCTACTAAATTTTGATCAACTGCCCTTCTTTCAGTCTATTAAAGCAGAACATGTATTGCCGGCGCTCGAAACAGTGCTAAAAGAATCACGAGCCCACATCAAGACATTGGGGAGTTTAGAAGTTGCGAACTGGCAAAACTTTGCTGACAAAATCGAAGACATAAACGAACGAATTGGTAGGGTATGGTCCCCAGTTGGACACCTAAACGGAGTACGAGACAGCAGCGAGTTACGCGATGCGTACCAACAAGGTATAAGATTATTAACCGAATATAGCTCTGAGGTAGGTCAAGATCCTGACCTATTCAAGCAATTTAAAGCTATTAAACAAAGCACTGAATTCGATCAATTATCAATTGCTCAGAAGAAAATTATTGATAACAGCTTATTAGAATTTCGCCTCAGTGGCGCTGAATTGACTGATAAAGAACAACAACGTTTTAGGGAAATCAATAATCGACTCTCCGAATTAAGCAATAACTTCAGTCGCAATGTACTGGATGCGACTCAAGCCTGGCAAAAAATAGTCAAAGATAAAAATAAATTAGCCGGCTTGCCCGCTAGTAGCTTGAACATGGCAAGTCAACTGGCCGAAGAAGCGGGCCAGAAAGGTTGGTTATTGAATCTTCAGATTCCGTCCTATCTAGCGGTTATGCAACATGCTGATGATGCAGAATTACGCAAAGAATTGTACTTGGCTTACTCTACTCGTGCTAGCGAATTCAGTGACGATGGCCAGTTTGACAATGCTCCCTTAATCAAGGAAATATTAGCGCTGAAGAAAGAGAAAGCCAAACTATTGGGGTATAAAAACTATGCTGAATACTCCCTAGTTAAGAAGATGGCTAGCAATGGCAATGAGGTAGTGCAATTTCTTGAGGAACTGGTCAGCTACGCAAAACCAGTAGCCGAAAAAGAGCTGGCAGAACTTAAAATATTTGCACAAGAAGTTGGTCATCGCGGTGCCTTAGAGTCTTGGGATATTAGTTACTACTCAGAAAAATTGCGCGAACAACGGTATGCGTTTAGTGACGAACAAATAAAACCCTATCTACCGGCTCCCACCGTGTTCGATGGACTGTTTGAATGTGCTAAGCGCTTATTTGGGATCAGCATCAGTGCCAACAATACTATCGAAACTTGGCACAAAGATGTTCGATGCTTCGATGTGTGCCGTGACAATCAGGACGGTGGTCAATCTATCATTGGTCAATTCTATGCCGATTTGTATGTGCGTAAAAATAAACGCGGTGGCGCTTGGATGGACACCTGTATTGACCGTCGCGTTATGGGCGACGAGCTACAAATACCAGTGGCCTATTTGACCTGTAATTTCGCTCCGCCGATCGGCGACGACCCGGCGTTGTTAGCCCACAGTGAAGTAGAAACGCTGTTTCATGAATTTGGCCATACTTTGCATCATCTCCTAACCGAGGTAGATGAAATGAGCGTAGCAGGAATTAACGGTGTGGCGTGGGATGCCGTAGAGTTACCCAGTCAATTTTTAGAAAACTGGTGCTGGCATGAACAAAGCTTGAATTTAATTGCTCGGCACTATCGAAGCAATGAACCGTTACCCACGGAACTCTTAGATAAAATGCGCGCCGCCAAAAATTTTCAAAGTGGCATGCAAACCTTACGCCAAGTAGAATTTGCGATGTTTGATATGCGTCTGCACAGCAAATTCGAGCCTGAAGGACAATCAGTACAATCGGTATTGGACGAAGTGCGTGAGCAAGTCGCCGTAATCATGCCCCCAGCGAACAATCGGTTTCAAAATAGTTTTAGCCATATTTTTGCAGGGGGTTATGCTGCGGGTTACTACAGTTATAAGTGGTCCGAAGTGTTGTCGGCTGACGCCTTTAGCCGATTTGAAGAAGAAGGCATTTTTAATAAGGATACTGGGCGTGACTTTCTCACGGCAATTTTGCAACGAGGGGGTGTTGAAGATCAAAACGATTTATTTAAAGAATTTCGGGGGCGCACTCCTGATATACAAGCTTTGCTACAGCAAACCGGAATATGTTGAAAGTAGCTAGTTGGAATGTAAATTCGCTGCGTGTTCGTCTCGAGCATGTGATCGACTGGCTAGCCAGCAATCAACCCGACCTACTGTGTTTGCAAGAGTTAAAAATGCCAGATGAAGACTTCCCAACCCAAGCGTTCATTGATGCGGGTTACCACAGCGTCTCGACTGGGCAAAAAACCTATAATGGTGTCGCTATTTTAAGCAAGGATGAGTTAACCAATGTGGTGGTTGATATGCCTGACTTAGAAGACCCTCAAAGACGATATATTGCTGGCGACTTAATCACCAAATCGGGCGCAACTGTGCGTATCGTAAATGTATATGTCCCCAATGGTCAGGCCCTAGATTCCAACAAGTTTGAATACAAACGCGCCTGGTTTAAAAAGTTGACTTCGGCCATGCGCAATGACCTTAAAGAATTTAAGAACGTCGTTTTAGTGGGTGATTTTAATATCACCCCCAGCCCCTTAGACGTACATAACCCAAAAAAATGGGAAGGCGGTATTCATTGCAGTCCCATTGAGCGTCTGATGCTACAAAAATTGATGGCTGAAGGTTTATTCGATACTTTTCGGCACTTCAATTCGCAAGGCGATACCTTTAGTTGGTGGGATTATCGAGGGGGCGGTTATCGAGCTAATGAAGGCCTGCGCATCGACTTAGTATTGAGCAGTTCCGCCATGCTTGATATCGCTAAGGGCTCCAGTATTGATGAAACACCCAGAAAATTGGAACGCCCTTCTGATCACACTCCAGTGATTGCTGAGTATTTGATGTAGTCTTCCCAAGGTAGACTAGAGCTCCCCCTTTTCTTTGCCCCTCTTACTCCTCTCTTATACCTAGACACTTCCATCGTAGAATCCTATTATAAAAAACTCAGGTAGCCAGTAATTCATCTACCCAAGATGGCAATACTTCCCCCGCTTTTCCATAAATGGCTTTGTCAAAATCGGTGGCTACGCTCGAGCGTTCAAGATTAATCTCCAGTGTATTTGCGCCTGCTTGATTGGCCATTTGTACGAAACCAGCGGCAGGATATACATTGCCCGACGTTCCAATGGCGACAAACAAATCACATTCCGCCAACGCGCGATAAATTTCTTCCATATACAGAGGCATCTCGCCAAACCAAACAATGTGCGGTCTCAAATTACCGGCTTGCTGACAACACCCGCACAAGTCTTCGGTATTTACTGATCCACTGCAATCAAACAAAGTTTGGGTCTGTTTACATCGAAGCTTTAGTATTTCTCCATGCATATGTAAAACATTCTTTGAGCCACCTTGTTCGTGTAAGTTATCAATGTTTTGGGTGACTAAAGTAAATGAACCGGCAAACCCGCGTTCTAGTTTTGCTAAAGCAAGATGCGCCGGATTGGGTTGCACTTCACTATCTAAGATAGGCTGTCTTCGCTGATTGTAAAATTGATGCACCAATACTGGGTCACGTTCAAATGCCTCGGGGGTCGCCACGTCTTCTATTCGGTGCTCCTCCCACAGGCCATCGGAGGCTCGAAAGGTTTTAATACCCGATTCTGCCGATATTCCCGCGCCCGTAAGCACCACAATTGATCGATAAATATTCATTTTGGTTCAGTTTTGGTTCAGGTCAGTTCAATTATAGTGATACTCTCAATGTAACACTGGAGCAATATTATGAAACTTTTTATTAACCGCACTTTAATAACTATGACGTCACTACTGACATTATTAGTGGCGGTAGCTGCCTTACCAACCACAGCACACGCCAGCGATATCATTCATTTTGACTCATCAATCGTGAACGTAGGCTTTACGGGCAAGCATAGAGGAAGTTTTAACCGAGGTTATAGAAGTTCCAATAGGGGCTATAGAAGCTCGAATAGATTTTTTAATAACGGCTTTCGTAGTTCAAGAAGAAGCCTTAACAGGGGATATAGAAACTTCAATAACAACTATAATCGAGGTTATAGAAGTTCTAACCGCGGCTTCAGTAATTTTGACAGAGGCTTTAGCAGAAATTTGAATAGAACGTATAGGGGCTCAAGCAACTATTATTCTAGGGGTAACAATTACAGACGAAGCTACAGCGATAACTATTATTGCCCCATAGTAGGATTCTCACAGTATCGCAACGAAGGCCAAAGTTGCTACCAACATAATGGCCATTTTCATTGCGAGTAGCAGTTCCGCTTAAAACCGTTTGCATGTAAATAGAACCATCATTTATTTGTAATAGAAAAGCCGCACACCCGTTGCGGCTTTTTTGGTTTAGTACTTAATTCCTTCTCTAAAATCTGGATAGCGCAAAACTACCTTTAATTCCTTCAACATTTTTGAATTACTGATTTTTCTAGATTCACCAAGATACGATAACATCCCTACCGATAACATGGTTTGAGCTTCGGCCATCGATACTTCAGGCAACGGTTGTTCACCAAGTGCTAGCGCAGCAGCCTGTAAATAATCACTAATTTTGCCGGGCGTGCCATCGGTGACATTAAATATTTCACCAGCGCCCGCTATACGCATGGCCGCAATCGCAACCTCGGCTAAATCATCAGCGTGAATACGATTGGTAAAGCCACATTCTCTAGCTTCGACCACCGGCGTGCGCTTTTTTATGCGCTCCACTGGTAAGCGACTATTGGCGTAAATGCCAGGCACTCGCAGTATTACCACGGGCACGTTAACGGCATCACCCCAAGTCAACCATTGTTGCTCTAAGTCTAAGCGGCGTTGCCCGCGCTCAGTTTGGGGTTGAGTTGGACTCAGTTCGTCAACCCAGTTCCCACCACAATCTCCATAAACCCCAGTGGTGCTGATGACAATGGCTTTTGCGGGAGTAATTTTTTTATCACTAAAATACTCTAGCAATGACCGAGTACGCAGATCCATCAAACCCTTTTTTTGAGGTGCTACCGTGTAATAAATCTCAGCTTCATCGCATAGGGTTAAATCAACATGAAGGGCATCAAGATCAAAGCGTTTTACACTCACTCCCAGGGCGGCGCATGCGTGGTCACTGGCATCGGAATTGACTAAGCCGATAATGTCAGAATAAGAATCTGAGTCGCCAATCTGTCGAGCAATTCGGCGGCCAACATCCCCACAGCCAATAATCACAGATGCCGTCATCTCTCTAATCCCTGCGTAACCGCTCTGAAACAGCGACCGGTGTTGGATAACGCAACACAATAGAATAGCTAGATCCGATAAATGTAACTAGGGTGGCTAGTTGCACAAAATACACAGTTGCTGAGTCAATAATCGCGCTCTGCAACGCCACGAAAACTATGAGTAACGAAAATTCACTCATTTGCCCAAGACGAAAACCGGTTTCCCAGCCTAGCTTATTGGTCTCTGATACGCGGTGTAAAGCAAAACGAAACACAATCGGTTTTACCAATAACATAGCAGCACCCAGTAACACCGCTGGCAGCCAAATTTGACTCAGTGCAGATAATTTGAGGCCCGCGCCTAAGGCGAAGAAAAATAATACTAAAAAGAAATCTCGCAACGGCTTTAAACTTTCGGCAATAAACATGGCGATAGGACTGGTGGCAACCGAAATACCAGCGATAAATGCACCTGTTTCATAAGAGAAGCCAATGCTGTGTGCCAACTGGGCGATTCCTAAACACCATGCAAGCGCTAAGAGAAAAACATATTCTTGAATACGATCATATTTAAAAAATAATTTGAGGAGCACCCAGCGCTCAAGGGCAAAGGCAAGAGCTATCATAGCTGGCAATAGCACCACCAATTTAGCTAATTCTAAAGCCATTTGTTGTTCTGACGATAGCGCTTGAAATGCTAATAAAACAACAATTGCTATCATATCTTGCAGTAGCAATACACTGACAATGACCTCACCAGTGTGGCGATGATGTAATACCGTGGTTGGCAGCAATTTTAAACCAATAATCGTACTGGAAAACATGCACGCTACGCCAACCACAATCGCATTAACAGTATTAAACCCTGCCAAAGTCGCAAACGCCCAGCCTATGCTGGCAAACACGGCTGAAGTCAGCAAGGTGACAATCAAGGTTTGCCGTAGCAATTCTATTAATTTACGTGGGCTAAGATTGAGACCTAATAAAAACAATAAAAAGATAATGCCAATATTGGAAATATCCTGAATCAAATCGGTATCGGTTATCCAAGCAGCACCCGAAGGGCCTAAAACGATACCCAAAATAATATAGCCAATGATCAAGGATTGGCGGGCAAGCAACGCTAGGGTCGCAAAAATTGCGGCTCCCACGAAAATCAGGAATAGTGAATAGATCATTAGACTACTTATATCAAAACCCGAGACAAAACCACAGAACTAGTTTTGACTAAGTTGCAAAGGGTGGCGTTATGTAGGGCTAGGCAGAAGTGACCATCATGCTCGTAGATGAGGTAATACAAATAAATCTATTGATTAAATCATGTGGCTCTTTAAGAATAATCTGGCTGATTGCCGGGTAACCACTTTATGCTGCAGCCGATACTCGGCATTTGTTGTATGCTAACAGGAACATTATTAAACACGCTTTCAAGCGCTGCCTTTAACTCCACTCCCTCTGGCGGCACCTCATTACCAGGCCGAGAGGCGTCCATTTGACCTCGGTAAGACAGTTGGTGAGCGCGATCATATACGAAAAAATCTGGCGTACAGGCTGCTCCATAAGCTCTAGCTACTGTCTGACTTTGATCATAGCAATAGGGGAATTCGAAACCGAACTGCTGTGCAAATAACCTCATATCGTCAGGGCCATCTTGTGGATAAGCCTGTGCATCATTGGCGCAGATAGCAATTACACCAAAGCCTTGTTGTTGTGCGGAATTAGACAACTCGACAAGAGGCTCGATAATGTGAATAACAAACGGACAATGGTTACAGATAAACATCAACAATAGCGGTTTCTCTGCATATTGAGATAGTGACACTGTTGTATTATTCGAAGTTGTATCGGGCAACTCAAATGGATGAGCATTACTGCCAAGGTTTTGCATAGTTGAACTAGCCGCGACCATCGCTATGCACTCGCTATAACACCCCTGTTCCGCAGGCCGTTCAGCTGCTGACGAGTAATGCCTCGTCGTTGAATATCATCCAACTCTTGCTGTTGATCCTGAGTCAATGCGGTCATTGGAAGATCAAGTAATTGATAGAGTCTAGATAGTATTCGCAAAGTTAAGCCCCACAATATCTGACCCTTATCTTGATTAATCATTACCGCAGGCATTTTAAGAGACGGATTCCTATGATCACTATGAGAATGAGCATTCTCTGAATTCTCTAAATAGCTCATTGGTAACCATAAAAGGTCTGCAACCTCATGGTTTGCTATTAACTGAGGATCACGATTCACTTTAAAAACATAACTGGAAACATGCACACTAAAAACGTTATCTATCTTGAAACCATAAATATCATCCAAGCGACCTAGATAATCATCATCAGTCAGGCAAATCCCCACTTCCTCATAAGCTTCACGGACTGCAGCTGCTTTAGACGAGTCATCCTCGGGATCAATCTTGCCACCTGGAAACGACATTTGACCAGACCAAGGGTCTTTTTCGTGCATCGCACGCTGCATAAGTAAGAACTCGGTACCTTGCTCCCCATCGCGTAATATCAACGCCACAGCTGCACTAACCAAACTTTCTTCGGATAATTCAACTGGACTATATTTACTAATAGTGGCCAAATTTTTATCGCTGACTAACATGCGCAAACCAAACTATAAATAACAATAAAAAAGTATGCCCGAGGCAAAGTACGCGTTCCAGAAATGTGGTTTGGGTTTAACAAAATTCCAAACTTCAATGGTGGCCAATCTTATTAGATCCATCAAGTTTGACTGGACAGAGAAAGCCGCTAAATAATTGTTCTAAACGCATTGAAAAGAGTTTTTACCAATGAAGGCTAGCCAGTATCTCTGAATCCATCCCTGTAATCACTTGCGCGGCCTTTATCCAATAAAAGCATTGATCAAAAGTTACCAGCTAAAGTCTGTACCAAATAGGAAACCCGAACTCGAACCCAGATCTTCAATAACTGGATCTTCTAAATCCAACTCAAAGACTCGATAACCCGCTTTAAAAGAAATATAAGGAACCGGTTGATAAAGTAAGCCTGCTTCAATCTCATAAGCCGTGGCATCATTATCGTTCAGACTATCGTCTAGCTCTGGAAAATAAGAAGTGGCACCATAAACTTTAAAGTTGTCGATAATATTAAAACGGCCACTGACTGATAGTTTGGGTCCACTGGCTTCCAGCTGCTCATTTATGTTCAGCTCTTGCCAACCCAACCCCAGTTGTAAATTTGTTGCATCTTGACCACCAAAGCGACGCTTCACATCAAGATTTAGGTACTCACTATCTTGTGGAAGGCCGAAAACATCATCAGAGTCATTTTGTAAAACGCTAGCGCTTACGCCCCAATTATTCGCCCAAACTTCACCGGCACTTAAAAAAGAGTTATAACTGCTGTTATCAGAAAAGGACGAAACATTGATATCAGTCGATAACCACATAAGACTCGGTTTATTATCTAACTGAATGGGGTCTAGTAGTTCATCCGCCTGAACTTGGGTACTAAATAACAAGGTCGAACAGACGAACACGAAAGCCGCGCGAATTCGATTCGTGCAAACTCTCTCCGTTTTACCTGCTAATACTTTCAACGTTTTCATCTTACTTGCGAATAACAACATTTCGCTATTTTTTATTTATGTAGATTTTATGCGACTCATGCTACGACTCATACAACATGTGTAATACGACATTAGATAACATGGTACACAAAATTTTTTATCGGATAACAATTTAGCTAGATCCTTGCTTAACCTGCTTGTTTAAACAGCTAAACAATCCTGAGTTACCCAACTAACCTCTTCTTCCAACAACAAGTATAGCCAATAATTGTGACTAATTTGTGGCATTTTTCATTAAATTTTGGGCTTTAAACCCTATTTTTAGGCTTTTTTAGTCAAAAACTGTGACATGCTGAATAATGGACATTGAATTAGAAACTGTGCGTCTTGATAAGTGGTTGTGGGCTGCGCGATTTTACAAGACGCGGCAACTAGCAATCAAAGCACTGAAAAATGGCAAAATCAGCCTAAATAAGCAGCTGAGTAAGCCCGCTACCAATATAAAGACCGGGGATCACTTGACGATAAAATCCGGTCTTTTTGAAAAAGAAATTAAAGTGCTAAATTTAAGTGAAAAGCGCGGTTCTGCCACCGTCGCGCAAATGCTGTATGAAGAAACGGCCATAAGTATCTCCAAGCGGCAAGCATTGAAAGAACAATTAGCCCAACAACCCAAAATAGACATTGATCGACGCAAACCGGACAAGCGCGGTGTTCGTTCTAATCGCGCTTTAAAACGCGGTGTCGAATAGCAGCTATAACTGGAGTGCGGATTAAAAAGTGGATTACGCTTGTTAGCGCGCGGCCTGCTTACCAACGGAATCTATTTGGGCTCGTAGCTCAACATAGTTTGTAACCACCGGAAACTGAGGAAATTCGTCCATCACCTTTTGCGGTGGACAAAATAAAATACCTTGTTCAGCCTCGCTTAACATAGTGGTGTCGTTATAAGAATCGCCAGCAGCAATTACATTGAAATTAAGTTCATGCAAGCGCTTGACGGTTTCGCGCTTATGATCGGCTTTGCGTAATTTGTAGTCGGTGATAAGTCCACTATCGTCAACAACTAATTGATGACAAAAAATAGTCGGCCAATCTAGTTTGCGCATCATCGGTCGAGCAAATTCTTGAAAGGTGTCCGACAAAATAATGAGCTGGTAATCCGCGCGTAATCGATTCAAAAAATCCTTAGCTCCCTCAAACGGTTCTAAGGTGTTGATCACTTCTTGAATATCTTGAATACGAAAATCATGCTTGGCACAAAGCTCAAGACGAAACTTCATTAAGGCGTCATAATCCGGCATATCACGGGTAGTTGCAGTGAGCTCTTTGACACCCACTTTTTCCGCAAAATTAATCCATATTTCAGGGATTAATACGCCTTCTAAATCTAAACAGATTACTTTCATTTTTCAAATTTTAAGGTTAAGGAGCTGTGCGCATTGCACCATAGTCTCAGCCAGTCATTGGTTCAAGTACAATTTGCAAATACAACATGGCATTTATATTGAATCTACTCTTTAGTGTAAAAGAATTACATGACAAAATTCGCAAATGCCGAACACGCCAAATATTCCACTAAGCCTGTATATTCATATTCCTTGGTGCGAAAAAAAGTGCCCTTATTGTGATTTCAACTCCCATTTAGCCCACGCTGAAATCAATGAACCGGCGTATATAGATGCCCTATTACAAGATTTCAAACAAGATATAGCGGCATTTTCCGCATCCATAGGACAGCGTAAAATCAGCACCGTATTTATTGGCGGCGGCACTCCCTCTTTGTTTTCAGCCAGCAGTATTACGCGCTTACTGGTTGGTCTCAACCGCTTTTTAGAAACAGATGTGGAAATCACCTTAGAGGCTAATCCGGGCAGTAGCGAAGTTAAAAAATTCTCAGGGTTTAGACAAGCTGGAGTTAACCGCCTATCTATTGGTATTCAAAGTTTCAATCAACAACATCTTGTAGCGCTCGGTCGCGTACACAATGTTAATGACGCATTACGTGCTGCTGAATGTGCAAAAGAAGCCGGATTCGATAACTTTAATCTTGACCTAATGTTTGGCCTGCCCTCTCAAACTCTAACTCAGAGTGTCGCTGATGTGCAGCAAGCCATAACTTTGGCGCCCAGTCATCTTTCGTGTTATCAGCTAACTATCGAACCTAATACATTATTCCATAATAGCCCACCGATAACTCCGGGCGATGAAAGCCTATGGGAGATGCAGGTCTCACTTCAATCTGAGCTGGCCAACGCAGGCTATGAGCAATATGAAGTTTCCGCCTATGCGCAAAATGGCCTAGCCTGCCTACATAACCTTAACTATTGGAACTTCGGGGATTATCTTGGGATTGGTGCCGGTGCACATGGCAAAGTCACCGACTCAGATGGTCGCTTAACACGTACTTGGAAAATCAAGCACCCTGCATCTTATTTAAAAGCTGCTCAACTCAAAACAAAACTGACCGGCGGTATAGAACAGATAGAAGATCATCAAGTGGCATTCGAATTCATGATGAATGCTTTGCGTTTAAAGTCAGGTTTTACCATCGATGTATTCGAGCAACGCACTCGCTTATCGAGTAATATGATTGACCAGCAACTGGCGTTACACCAACAACAAGGGCTTATCAGCATCGACAACGGGCGCGTATGCCCTACTGAACGAGGCGCAGA
>CAZJWW010000001.1:0-16521 GCA_964549895.1 uncultured Gammaproteobacteria bacterium | reverse complement strand
CGACAGCATGTTGCAAGATTATTTAGTCGAGGTAGACTAAAATTAGTTGTCGACAACACAGACAGATACTCTTTAACGACAATCGCGAAGGTTTATAAATATAATGCTCTGGATAAAATCCGCCCATATCATCTCCATGGTTTCCTGGTTCGCTGGTATTTTTTACCTCCCGCGTCTATTCGTTTACCACTCTTTGAGTGAAGATGAAATTAGCATCGAGCGTTTTAAGGTAATGGAGCGCAAACTTTACTACGGCATCATGACCCCCTCGGCCATCGCTACCGTCTTATTTGGCTTGTGGTTATTGAGCTATGGGTTTTGGGGGAATTGGATGATCGCTAAATTGGTTTTGGTTGCTATCATGATTATTTATCACATTTGGTGCGGGCTTGCTGTTAGAAGCTTCAAACACGACAACAATACTCGGTCACATATTTTTTATCGCGTGATGAACGAACTGCCCGTTTTTGCGTTGGCTGCAATTGTGGTGCTCGCGGTAGTAAAGCCTTATTAAGAGTATAGCCTTTTTTAAACCCATTCATTTTCGTCAAATCGATTAAGGATATTCATGACTCTCAATATTATAGACCCCGCATTTTTGTTCCCAGGTATCTCTTTGTTATTTCTGGCATTCACCAATCGATACCTAAACTTGGCAGGACTAATACGAAAATTGAATACCTTTCATGACCAAGAAGAGAACAACAATCGCAAACAACAAATCGGAGCTCTGCATTTGCGGATCATACTTATAAAATATATGCAGGCCTGCGGCGTGATCGCCTTTTTATGTTGTGTTTTCTCTATGCTGGCCATATTTTATCAAAACCAAACTATGGCTAGAATTATGTTTTTGAGCAGCTTGTTCTTTATGGTTATTTCACTTCTTTTATCGCTAGTTGAAATACTAAAATCGGGACATTCGCTAAAGTTGGAACTAGATCGAACACATAAACCTTGATTTTTTTCTAAAGCGGCGGATAAACAACCCAACCGAGTTTGCATGTTCAATTTTGTTTTATACGAGCCAGAGATCGCTCCAAATACCGGCAATATTATTCGCCTTAGTTGCAACATCGGCGCTAAGTTACACTTGATTGAACCGCTGGGTTTTGTCCCCGACGATAAAAAACTACGCCGAGCGGGTTTAGATTATTCTGATTGGGAAAAAATAACTCTGCACAGTAACTATGCCACTTTTCTGAAATACGAAAACCCAGCACGCATGTTCACGCTGTCGACGCATAGCCACCGGCGGTACACCGAAGCCAATTATATGGCCAACGATTACTTTCTATTCGGACCAGAAACTCGCGGATTACCTAAAGAAGTACGTGAATCAGTCGACAGGGATTGCCAATTAACGCTGCCCATGGCACCCAACAATCGCAGTCTGAATTTATCAAACACGGTAGCGATTGTCGCTTTCGAAGCATGGCGACAGCTCGATTTCGAAGGTTCAGCTTAAGAACTTATCTCTCCGGGCTTCAATCCTCTACGGTCTTCAATAACGGCTTTTTGCAATAAATCTATGGAGACTAATTACCAGACTTTTGTATACTGAAAGCTCAAATGAATAAACCCTAGAGGCGAAGGAATTATGTCTGAAGAAAATCAACCCGATAGCGAGGAAGCTATACCTGAAAACAACGAAACCGCTGACAGTGGTTTTAATTTAGGTACTGTTATTGATACTGCTAAAGCAGTTATTACCAGTCCTGTGAGCTTTTATAAATCTATGGCGACCGGTGGCGGCCTTGCTGAACCGGTTATTTTTGTGGTTGTAATGGCCGTCTTAACAGCCATTGTGGCCATGGTCTATGGCATTTTGGGGCTTGGTATGGGGGGCGTCGCAATTGGTATCGGCGCTATCATATTTATTCCAATCTTTAGTGTAATTGGGAGCTTTATTGGCGCTGCGATATTGTTCGTTATTTGGAAATTAATGGGCTCTGACAAAAATTATGAAACGGCTTACCGCTGCGTCGCTTACGCCTTCGCAATTGTTCCAGTAATGGCCATAATTTCGTTTATTCCATATATTGCAGGCATCATTCAAAAAATCTGGAGTGCTTTTTTGATGTACGTAGCCAGTACTGAAGTACACAAAATAAAAGCACAAACGGCCAAAATTGTATTTGGTATATTAGCTGTTGTTGGAATACTGATGGGTATCGGTAGTGAAAAAGCCACTCGCGATCTAAGCAAAAAAACCGAGGTCTGGAAGAATGTCGCAGAAAGTATAGAAAAAGATTATAAAGAGGGCAGCATTGGCGATGCCGCTAAGAAACTTGAAGGGCTAGACGAGATGACTCCAGAGGAAGCGGGGAAACAGGTAGGTGAGCTCCTTAAAGGCCTAGAGAAATTTTCCAAAGGTTTAGAAGAAGGGGCTAAGGAATAAAACTCTAAAATAAATATAGTTTCAAGTTATATTTGGTTTAATACAAAGCGAGGGCCTGCATCGTGTGGGGCCTCGCTTTTTTATGCGCTTCTCAGACACAGTTCGAGACATTTGCTTGAGCGCGGGGTAAAATGCTGTTCGACAAAATTCCAATGTCTATCGCTCCTAAAATATCTACTAAAATATGAAAGTTCTAATTATTGGCAACGGCGGCCGCGAACATGCTCTGGCATGGAAAGTTGCACAATCCGAATCTACTTCGCACGTTTTTGTAGCGCCAGGCAATGCCGGCACACTAAGCGAAGCCAAGGTCAGTAATGTAAATATTGACGTTGAAGATTTAACCAGTTTGGTTGAATTTGCTCAGAATGAAAATATCGATCTGACTATCGTCGGCCCCGAGGCGCCACTGGTATTAGGCGTAGTAGATAGCTTTGCGGCTGCCGGTTTGAAGTGCTTTGGGCCAACTCAAGGTGCAGCCCAACTCGAAGGCTCCAAAGCATTTACCAAAGATTTTCTTGCAAAACATAATATCCCTACCGCCGCTTATCAAGTATTTACAGACGCCAGTCAAGCCTGCGAGTATATTGCTGAGCAAGGCGCACCCATTGTTGTAAAAGCGGATGGTCTGGCGGCAGGCAAAGGAGTTATCGTCGCCGACACGGTAGAGCAGGCTCAAGCGGCAGCTCGCGACATGTTGCTTGATAATAAATTTGGCGACGCTGGGGCGCGAGTTGTAGTAGAAGAGTTTTTAGCTGGTGAAGAGGCCAGTTTTATCTGCATGATCGACAGCAGCAATATCTTGCCACTGGCTACATCACAGGACCATAAAGCTCGAGACAATGGTGACCTTGGGCCTAATACGGGCGGTATGGGCGCCTACTCACCTGCGCCCGTGGTAACAGATGAATTGCACGATCGAATTATGCGCGAAGTAATTCAGCCTACTGTTACCGGCATGCAAAACGATGGCTATCCCTATACGGGATTTTTGTATGCGGGCATTATGATTGACTCGAACGGCGTTCCAAAAGTTTTGGAGTACAACTGCCGATTTGGCGACCCTGAAACTCAGCCAATTATGATGCGACTGAAATCTGACCTATCCGAACTTTGTTTAGCCGCTTTAGATAAACGTTTAGATCAAGTGAGTGCTCAGTGGGATGATCGGGCAGCCGTAGGCGTAGTGCTTGCTGCCGGAGGTTATCCTGAGAGCTATGAAAAAGACTTGCCTATTTCCGGTCTGGATAGCTGCGATACTGATTCGTGTAAAACTTTTCAAGCGGGTACAGCGCATAAGAACGATAAAACAGTCACTGCTGGGGGCCGAGTTTTGTGTGTTACCGCTCTAGGTAATTCAGTTACTGAAGCGCAAAAGTTAGCCTATCAATCAGTAGAAAAAATTAGTTGGGACGGCATGTTTTGTAGAACCGATATAGGCTATCGAGCAATAGCTCGCGAGAACTAAATTGCGAACCCTATCACCTAGACTATGCAAGCCTATTTAGACCTTCTGCAAAACGTTTACGATAATGGCGCAGGCAAAGACGATCGTACCGGCACTGGAACCCGCAGTGTTTTTGGTCAACAGATACGTTGCGAGTTATCAAAAGGTTTCCCATTACTAACGACAAAGAAAGTTTTTTTGCGCGGCATTATTCACGAGTTACTTTGGTTTGTACGCGGGGATACCAATATCAAATACTTGGTGGATAACAGCGTTAGTATCTGGAACGAATGGCCTTTTCAAAACTATTTAGAGCAACAAGGTTTAGCTGAAAAAATATCGCGACACTCCTGCGAATGGGAAGAACGCCTAGATGAATTTGCCATTCGTATTCAAAACGACGTTGCTTTCGCTAAACAATGGGGAGAATTAGGCCCGGTGTATGGCAAGCAATGGCGCAATTTTTCAGGGGTAGATCAATTAGACTGGGTAGTTAACGAAATTAAAACCAATCCAAGTTCTAGGCGCTTAATTGTCTCTGCTTGGAATCCTGCCGAAATTGAAGAAATGGCAAAGGCAGGTCTACCACCTTGCCACACATTGTTTCAATTTTATGTGTCGCCGGATAGAAAGTTGAGTTGCCAATTGTATCAACGTAGTGCCGATCTATTCTTAGGTGTGCCCTTTAATATCGCCAGCTATGCATTACTTACCATGATGGTTGCGCAGGTATGCAACCTGGGTTTGGGAGATTTTGTGCATACTTTCGGTGATGTACATATTTATAATAATCACCAGGAACAAGTACTAGAACAATTGGGTCGAACTCCTACCGAGCTGCCAACAATGAAAATAAACTCGCAGGTAACAAGCTTATTTGAATTCAAATACGAAGATTTCGAGTTGCAAAACTATGTGGCCCAACCTGCCATTCGGGCACCTATAGCGGTTTAAATTTTATGTGATTTAAGGCTTTCTAGATAAAGCTCTCTTCATCATTTTGATTCCGTTGGCATTAAGGTTTTCAGCGCTGATCCGAATTTCGGGATGCTGATTTGCGTAAACTCTAAACACTTCATCTGCAAACGCCTGGCCTATAAAACCAACGTCTGTGAAATCCAGCACTACGTTTTCGAACTTATCGACTCGACGCATTAATCGCTTGGCCTGCGAACGCGATACTAGCTTCTCACCTTCAAGCTTTACAAGGCGCACTGGGATAACTGTTTTTTCAAAACGATATTCATCTGGCCCGCTACTGAATTGATCAAATACCTCACCAATATTCTTTTTACTCTTTGACGACGTCTTCATGATGATATTTGTACCTCTACTCGTATCGTCTACGTACTCTAAACGATCCAAATATTGATCAAAAGGTGTGAAAATTAAATCGCCCGAAAAAATTGCGAAGGTTTCGAATGCTCTCGAGGTAAAAAATATTCCCTCGCCCGAGTGGTTCGACGGATCCGTTGTTAATTTGCCTTTACTAAGTTCTAACAATGATTCTTGAGCATTCTCTAATTTCAGTATTCTGGCAATGCGATCAAATATTCCTTCACCATCATCAAATATGTAGATAGATATCTCTCCACCTATATTCTGAACGATAATATTAACAATATTACCTTCAGAGTGATCAATCGCATTGTTAAGCATTTCGGTAAAGCCATAATGGCAAATTTCATCGATATTGCTTGGCAGGTTTGCAAAGACATGGTCAAAATCATTTAAATAAACTACGTTCTCATCCAAACCTTTAAGTTTATATGTTTGATGTTGATATCGGTTCTCTCCTAAAAAATAATCCTTGCCTTTTGTCTTGCCTGTTGATGCGATATATCTATGTTTTTCAAGCCATCGAATATGGCGATGAACAGCTTGAACGCTCATTTTATATTGATCACTGACGAACCGAACAAAGTGATGGTTTCGACTTTTAATTTGTGACAATATCAACGATCTTATCGCTGCCGATTTTGTATTTTTTCCAAGCATGGTTTAAATAATTAGAGTTTTTATTTTAAACATATTTCCCATCCATAATTTTATTTTAAACATTTATATTGTTATTTTAAACATAAATAGAACAATTTTAAACAAATGAATATAATATTGATTGCCGCCATTGGCGAGAATGGTGAAATGGGGCGTAATAACGAGTTACTTTGGCACTTGCCGGGTGATTTACCTCGTTTTAAGGAGTTGACCATGGGCTGGCCAATCATCATGGGCCGCAAAACCTTTGAATCAATTGGCCGCGCGCTACCCGGACGCTTGAACATTGTACTCACGAGTAATTCAGATTGGAGCGCTGATGGTATTAGTGTCGCCACGTCGGTCGATGATGCGTTAACAATTGCCAAACAAGACGAGCCTGAGAAAGTATTTGTGATTGGAGGCGGGCAAATTTACAAATTGTTTATTGCTTATGCACAAATTTTGGAAATGACCGAAGTGCGCGACGCCCCAATGGCTGACACTTTCTTTCCAAATTTTTCCTCCGCCGAATTTAAAGAAACAAAAAGGACCAGTATTACCGATACGATTCCTGCTTTTGATTACGTGACTTATACAAAAGTTTGAATTAGACAATTATTGTTACTATAAGTCCAAAATAGATAGGTACAAAATAGGTACAAAACAGATGACCCCAGAACAAGCCAAGCAATTAGTCGCCGAAGCAGCCATAGAATACATTGAGTGGGATTGGGTGATTGGGGTTGGCACTGGCTCCACCGCAAACTTGTTTATTGACGAGTTAGCCAAGATCAAAGGGCAAATTGATGGCGCAGTTGCGAGCTCAGAAGCCTCAGCAGAAAGACTACGCAGTCATGGTATTCGCGTTATGGGATTGGATCAGGTCTCAAGCCTGCCGATTTATGTGGATGGCGCAGATGAATCAACCAAACATCTGCATTTAATTAAAGGTGGTGGCGCCGCCCTGACACGAGAAAAGATTGTGGCGGCCGCCAGCGAAAAATTTGTATGTATTGCTGATGACTCAAAGCTGGTCGATACCTTAGGCGCCTTTCCACTGCCGGTAGAAGTCATCCCCATGGCTAAATCCTATATCGCGCGACAAATTGTTAAGCTCGGCGGCAATCCTTTACTGCGCGAAGGGGTGATTACAGACAATGGCAATATGATTATCGATGTACACGATCTTAAAATTGACAATCCGATTGAACTGGAACGCCAGTTAAATCAATTAGCCGGTGTTGTAACCAATGGTTTGTTTGCAGCTAGACCTGCCGATGTTTTACTGCTCGGTGGCGAAAACGGCGTTACCAAGCTTTAAGCTAAATTAGGGAGATTCCTTACTGCGTTCGAAATAGTAGAGTGCGCCTTGGTATTAACGACGCTCCGGCAACGTACTTAAGTCTCCTCGAATAAGTTCCTGCATTGCGTAATAAGATGGCATTCTTCGTAGGCTCCCTTCACGATGATCTACTAAACCATAACCTGGATTAATTAACTGCCACCAGTACACACGATCCACCCAGCCTGTTTGCCAAGCGATTTGATAATATTGCTTTAAGTACATCGCTTGCGTTGGTTCGTCGACCGTACGGCTAGGATTGCCAGAGTTCGGTGTATAGGGTTTAGTATCGAGTAGCGGCCAATTAGTTTCAGTAATCCATAAACTATCATCGCAACGGTTTGATAAGCGAGTCATCGCTTTAGCAAGTCGCAGCTTATTTTCCAAATCAAAAATTCCGTATTGCGTACCATAAGGTGAGTGGCGGCGATTTACATATAAAAGAGCCGCGTTAGCTTGCAAATGGTAATGTCTAAAATTCCACAAGGTTCGCCAACTGAGCAGCGGCTCAAAATCAATAATTGATGATCCGAGCAAACTTAGATCATTAAATTCACTGCGCAATTCTTCCACCATAACTTGTAAATCCAGCGCTTGACCTGAATGCGCACAACCCCACTTAGTACGATTAACAGCGTTGCCAATCCAGTAGGTTTTAGTAATGTGTTGAGTTGCATTAATAATGTCGGCTACTTGCCGCTGCCATGCACCTAAATCCGCTACGCTATCGCGGCTCTGCAATATATTGATGACAAAATCGTGATGTGGAAAACATTCAAGAAAACTTACATAGCTATCCAGTGCAGCGACATCCCAACTGGGTATACGAATGAGCAAACGTTTTACACCTAGTTCTTCAACCATTTCCATCAGTGCATTATGGTATTGCGAGTCTGGTGTAATGCTTAATCCAACAAATTGATCGGCTGGTATTTCAGCGGTCTGAGGCTTGAGCCGCAGATATTCATAAGCAATAGCTGGCAATCCCACTAAGTTTGAAGCGGCCACTTTACTGTATTCGATAATATTCCCCAAACCCGATCTCGGTTTGTCGTGATCTGCCATTTTATATGGCTGACATGAGTGTGGATCCCACCACTCAGGCTGGTTTTTCATCATTGACGGCGTGCTATCGCTATACTTGTTATCATTATCGCATGTTTCATGAACAAGAAGTTTACTGTCCGTATTGCGGCGAAGGTTTTACGGCCTTTATCGATTTAACGCAGGGCAACCATCAAACGGTGGAGGACTGCTATGTGTGTTGTCGGCCTATCGAATTTTTAATCGAATCAGACGGCCATAACTTAATTCGTATAGAAACATTTACTAGTGATGAGTCTATTCATTAAGTTCGTTTCTCAAATACCAAATCCCAAACACCGTGGCCTAGTCGGCGACCACGTTCTTCGTATTTTGTGCTTGGCCTGTAATCGGGCTTAGGAGCATAATCAGCCGCCGTATTTTGCAACTCTTTATTTGCACTAAGCACTTCCAATATATGCTCAGCGTAATTTTCCCAATCGGTGGCAACGTGAATGCCCCCCCCTTCTACGAGCTTGGCGCTCAACGTTTCAACAAAGGGTGATTGAATTAAACGTCGCTTATGATGACGTTTTTTATGCCACGGATCTGGAAAAAATATTTGTATACGATGCAAGGAAAAATCCAATACTTGCTGCTCTAATACCTGCACCGCGTCGTCTTGTGAGACCCTTATATTCGTTAATTCACGTTGCTTTGTTTGCACTAACAAACTGCCAACGCCAGGTCGATGTACTTCTACACCAAAAAAATTGATTTCGGGATGTGTTTCAGCCATGTCCGCCAACGATAAACCATTACCAAAACCAATTTCTAAAACGGTATTTGCTTCGCGTCCGAACAACTTTGAAAAATCAAGTGGCGCATCTTCTAGATCAACACCGTGTGTTGACCATAACTGTTGGATAGCGTTCTGCTGCCCACTCGTGAGCTTGCCTTCGCGTTTAACAAAACTGCGAATCGACCGGAGATATTTCTCAGCGGCCTTGTCGTCACTCATATCGAACTTAAGCCGCCTCAATAATCATTGCAATGCCCTGACCACCACCAATACATAAGGTTACCAAACCGTATTTTCCACCGACGCGATGCAATTCATAAATCAATTTAGTCATTAAAATTGCACCACTAGCACCAATCGGGTGACCTAAGGCTATGGCGCCACCATTAGGGTTGGTTTTTTCGTTTGGCAAGTCCAACTCTTTAGCTACCGATAGGGCCTGCGCGGCAAAGGCTTCATTGGACTCTATTACATCCATATCACTAATTTTTAGACCCGCTCGTTCCAATGCAATGGTACAAGCGCCTACCGGACCAATGCCCATAATTTCATTCGGAACGCCACAGCGGCCGTAAGAAACAACTCTAGCCATAGGGGTCAACTTTTGAGCATCTACTTGAGCCTGGTTAGCAAGCACCACCATGGCGGCACCATCATTAATACCAGACGCATTACCCGCAGTTACTGTACCGCCCTCTTTAAAGACAGCACGAAGTTTTGCCAGGCCCTCTATAGTACTGCCTGCTTTTGGATGCTCGTCTGTATCGAATACCGTTACTCCTTTGCGCGACTTAATTTCATAAGGCACGATTTGTTCTTTGAAATACCCTTGTTCGATTGCATGAACTGCACGCTCTTGACTCTGTAAAGACAGCTCATCTTGTTGTTCTCGACTGATTCCAAACTTATCTGATAAATTCTCTGCGGTCACTCCCATATGACCAACACCAAACGGGTCAGTTAACGCACCCGTTAATTCGTCCTGAATTTTGCCGTCGCCCATGGCTTGGCCCCAGCGATTGGTAGTCAATAAGTGCGCTGAAGAACTCATCGATTCGGTACCGCCGGCAACGGCAACACCAACTTCCCCTAATTGTAACTGCTGAGTGGCAAAGGTAATTGCTTCTAAACCAGATCCGCATAAACGATTTAAAGTTAATGACTGAGTGTGAATGGGCAAACCACCATTCAGAGCAACGCGGCGGGCAATATACGCATCCCTAACCTCGGTACGCAGTACATGTCCTGTAACGTTTGAGCCTACGGTTTCGACATCAATACCGCTGCGCTTAACTGCCTCTGTGGTAACATGGGCGCCTAGATCAACGGGTGCAACGCCTTTTAAAGTGCCACCAAAACTACCGATGGCCGTGCGCGCAGCGCCTACTATAAAAACATCGTTACAATCGATAAGGTTGAGTTTTTTCATTATTTTCTCTTTTTTGCAAGATCATGCTGTAATTGGCGGTCAATACTACCAAGCTCTCGTGAGGCTTACTAGTATTGAAGGCTTGTAGGAGTTGTCTGCAAGAGCCTTTAAACAAGTTTCTAAAAGCACCGCATGGTCAGTTTCGATTTATTGAAGTTAAACTAATTAACCCAATTTTCCCATGACATTTCGCGTATCTACAACACTAGTATTATGCAGTCTACTACTCATTGGTGGGTGGGGAGTGTGGAAAATTTTCGTTAACAGCCAAAGTAATAAAGAGCCTAATGGAGGTTTTACGGCTTACACTACGGGTGCCTTACCAAACATTGAATCAACACCACCGATCAATTCAAAATCACGATCAGTTAATCTCCCTCAACCGATAACACGTTCCTATGCACTAGACTTTGAACGCATAAAAGAACTATTAATTGCCGATCAATTCGAGGACGCGGTTGACCAAGCCAATTCTCTCTATTCGAGCCTAAACGGCTCTCAAGCAATTTTTCTTAAAGATACATTTATATCTCACGCAAAGCAGTTGCAAGAAAGCAATCAAACCAGAAAAAGTTTGTCGTTATTAAAGAGTTTTAATCAATATTTTAATGATATCGAAGCTTGGGAATTAATGGGGCAATTAGCTGTCACATTAAAATTATGGCCGACTGCAGTTGATGCCTATACACGCTATAGCTTACTTGAACATCGGCCAGAGTTATTAGAAATGAAACTTGTAGAATTAACTAAGGTAGCCAATCTATACCGAAACGATCTGCAAAAACACGGTGATCATTTGAGCGTTCGTGATCTATTTCAAAATCTATATGAGGCTCACCCAACCAATGCGCAGTTTCAATTATCGTTGGCTCAGGCACAGATAGCAGTCAGCAATATTGATGATGCTCGGCAAATTCTAAATCTATTGCAATACGATCCTGAACTTGGCAACTTAGCTAAACAAGTGCTAGACCAGCTCGACAAAGACGCGCAAAGTAATAAACCGGAAGAGGTAGCAACGCTTAAAGACGACTCCTTACCTTCCGACATTGTGGTGCCATTAAGAAAAGTGGGCACCAGTTTTCTAGCCAATGTCTCATTCGGCAATAAACCAGTGCCTATGCTGCTGGATACAGGAGCTTCTATTACCTCGATGTCAACTGCCGTAATCAATAGATTGGGTTTTGAACCGATCGGTCGTAATATTCAAATTAGCACAGCTAACGGATTAACTACAGCACCGCTCTACCGCGCCACCAAAGTTCGTTTAGGCCGATTTAATATTGAAGGTTTAGTGGTGGCAGAAATTGATCTTGGCCGAGACGGAGAATTTGAAGGACTATTAGGCACCGATTTATTGAATCGGGTAAATAAAGATTATGCCTACTTGATTGATAATCAAAAAAACGAATTGATTTTCAGACGCCGCTAAACCGATTTTGGAAAGCCCTCAGCAGATTTTAATAGAGCCCTCAGCGAGTGTAAATAAATAGCCGCAGCGAGTGTAATGAAGAGCCCTCAGCGGGTGTAAATAAATAGCTTCAGCGGGTGTAATGAAGAGCCCTCAGCGAGTGTAAATAAATAGCTTCAGCGGGTGTAAACCAAAAGCCTCAGCAGGCGTAAATCAAAAGCACTATAGCTGGGCAAACATCAACTCGTCTTCAAGCAATATAAGCTCTTGAAATTCAAGCTCATCTGCAGACAACTCGCTCAAGGACAACCCATTATCAAAAACTGTGTTCGCATTATCCACCGAAGTTATATCTTGATTGTTATTCAAGATTGGAGACCATACCGAGACAGTGATTGCGATCATCGCAATACTGGCTGCTAAACCAACAAGGACTGGTCGGCTCAAAAAGTCAAAAAATCTTGTTATTGACCTCACTCCAGTCTGCGCCTCTGTGAGTTGAGACTTATTTTCTACCTCCTGTTCAAGCCCTTCGGTTGCCGCCAGAATATTCTGCCGTAATTTTTGTGTGTCGGGTACTGCAGTATGAGGATAGTTTTTTCGAAAATGTTCTGAATTTAGTTTAGTCATAATCTCATCTCCTTTTTAATTACCGGCTCTGGTTCTTTAATCTGTAATCCGTCAATAGTTTTTGTCATTGATCTTTTGGCTCGTACTAACAATGACTCCAATGCCTTTAAACTTATGCCCAATATCTCAGCAGCTTGCTTTTGTGGTAATTCAGCATACACCACTAAATTTAAAGCGTCTCGCTGCGAATCAGGTAATAGCTTCATCGCATGCTCCAAACAGTGCTGCTGCCATTGTATGTGTTGAGCGCTTTCCAAGTTGTGTTGTTCACTGGTTTGCGGTTTTATGGCCGCATGCACCTTTTGATCATCGACATCAAGCAAGCGTTTTATCCGGCGGCGATGATCATGACAAGCGTTAACAATAACTCGATAAAACCAAGTAGTGAATTGGCTTTTGTCTGATTTCCACGCCGCGGGTTTTTGCCAGAGTTTAATAAAGGCAGATTGCACAATATCTTCCGCATCCGTCCGATTATTTAAACTACGATACGCCAATGCAAAAAAACGATCAGTATGTCGTTCGACAATCTGTGCAAAAGCTTGGTGATTGCCAGCAACCACCAAGCGCATTAAATCTGCATCGTTTAGTTGTTCGTACATGATTAGAATAGTGTCAGTCAATCACCATCAAAAACTCTATACCCGATATAAATCAGATTATTGACTTACGAAGGCCCAGAGCCTTCTTCCGCCGCAGCGTCACGACGCGCTCTCTTAGCTGCTCTATATTCTTCTCGCTGAGCTCGATGAGATTCTTTCGCCTCGGCCAATGTAACGAAACCATCACCATTGATATCCATACGTTGAAAACGTGCTTCGGAGTTCGCCAAAAATTCGTTTAAATCAACCTGGCCGTCTTCGTTAGCATCGAGCTTGCTAAACATACGCTCGGCTTTTTTACCAACATGTTTTTTAAAACGCTTACCAAATGGTCTGTCCTCAGCACTTCGCGCTTGCTCCGACCCGTCCGCTTCTTGTGCAAATGCTGTTCCAGTTGCACAAAAACCAATTAGTGTCGCAGCCAAAATTAAATACTTCATAATAAATTCCTCAGTCTAAACAGGGTTTTGATTAATATAAATAAAGATGAAAATTCTTTATTGCATTCAGCAGTTCAAACAACAGTGTTTAACTTACCTAGTGATCCTAATACGCTATCAAAATTAATATCCTGCGCGGTTTTCTATAATATTTATTTCACACGCTAATCCATGCTGCTTCACTTGCCTAGCTCATTACACCTGTGCACTTAGAGTCGCGGAATGGCAGCCAACAAATTTTTTGTGTAGCGTTGTTGCGGGGTTTGCCAGAGTTTCTCAGTATTTTCTTTCTCAACTAATCGACCATGCTGGATCACCATAACTCGATCGCATAAAACGCGCACCACCGATAAGTCATGAGATATGAATAGCATGCTCAAATTATGTTTCGCTACTAACTCAACTAACAAATCTAGAATTTGTTTCTGAATCGTTACATCTAAGGCCGATACTGGTTCGTCCGCAATAATCAATTCAGGACGCGTTGCAATCGCTCTGCCAATCGCGATTCGCTGTCGTTGTCCACCGGAAAATTCATGAGGATATTTTTTTATTGCACGTCGAGCCAAGCCAACATCATCCATTAATTCAAATACCATGCTCTCAACGCTCTTTTTATCAGCTAAACCATGATACAAAAGAGGTTCTGCCAAGGCATCATAAATCGTCATGCGCGGGTTTAATGACGCATAAGGATCTTGAAAAATCATTTGCATACGGCGCCGAAACGGTTTCATTCCCTGTTTATTCAACGTCAATAATTCTTCACCTGAAAACTTTACTGATCCTGATTCAGTTTCCACCAACCTTAAAACACTACGCCCAATAGTCGATTTTCCGGAGCCCGACTCACCGACCAAACCAAGTATCTCGTTTTTCTTTAGTTCAAACGAGACATCATCAACTGCTTTAAAACGCCTTTTCGAATTTCGATCAAAAAATGAGGTTGTTAAATTCTCTACCTGCAATAACACATCGTCCTTCGTTAGGTTCTCATTAGTCTTAGCACCTGTTGGTACCGCGCTCAACAATTCCTGCGTGTATTCATGTTGTGGTTGATCGAATAAGGCTCGAGCTTCATTGCGCTCTACCACTTCGCCTGATTTCATGACAATCACCTTATCGGCGAGATCGCTCACTACGGCCAAGTCATGACTAATAAAAATAACGCCCAATTCTCTGGTTTTTTGCAGCTCAGATATCAACTCAAGTATTTGCGCTTGTATAGTCACATCCAGCGCCGTGGTGGGCTCATCGGCAATTAATAACTTTGGCTCAGTAATTAAAGCCATGGCAATCATTACACGTTGACGCATGCCGCCAGAAAATTCATGCGGGTAAGCATCAAAACGCTGTTCGGCATTCTCAATACCCGTTTCTTCCATCAACTCGATAGCGCGATCACGGGCCTCTTTTTTTGAATGATCGCGGTGATAGATAAGAGGTTCAATCAATTGCTCACCAATGGTCAAGTACGGATTCAAAGACGTCATCGGGTCCTGAAAGATCATGGCAATATCATCACCGCGAATCTCACGCAGTTCAGACTCTGTGAGTGTCAACAAATCTTTATCATCAAACATGGCAGTGCCAGAGACAATCTTGCCGGGCGGCATTGGCACGAGCCCTAGCAAGCTATAACAACTCACTGACTTACCGCTTCCAGATTCACCCACAATACCGAGAATTTCGCCTTTATTAACACTGAAACTGACACTATCAACCGCAGTAATAACTCCATTGCGAGTATGAAATTCAGTGGTCAGATTATCAACTTTTAGTAAACTCATACGCTGGCCCTAATCAAGAGAAGCTTTAGGATCGAGTGCATCACGCAACCCATCGCCCAAAAAATTCAAAGCAAACAGAGTAATGGAAAGCACCAAGCCCGGAAATATAAGCAACCAAGGGTAGTCCTCCATGGTCTCCGCGCCATAGGAAATCAGCAAGCCCCATGAAGATTGTGGCGGTTGTATGCCTAAGCCTAGAAAGCTCAAAAATGCCTCTAGCAACATTACCTGTGGCACCGTAAGCGTTGCGTAAACGATAATAGGCCCAAGGCTATTGGGGACCACATGTTTCAATAAAATATGCGGTGTGGAAAAACCCATAGAACGCGCCGCTTCAACAAATTCTTGACTGCGAATTGTAAGCACCTGACCTCGTACAATCCGCGCCATGGTTAACCACTCGACGGCACCAATTGCTAAAAACAATAACAACACACTGCGTCCAAAAACCACCATTAGCAAAATAATAAATATAATAAATGGCAGCGCATACATGGCATCAACGATGCGCATCATAATCGCATCAGTGCGGCCACCCACATAACCGGCAATAGTGCCCCAAGCCACACCAATCACGAGCGCGACCGATGTGGCAATTAAACCCACGGCCAACGATATGCGCCCGCCGTACATAATGCGAGTTAAAAGGTCACGCCCAAAAATATCCGTACCCAACCAATGGGCTGCTGATGGCCCCGTGGCACCAAGATCAAGGTTCTGTTCTTCATAGCCATAAGGCGCTATCCATGGCGTCAATATTGATACTACGACGAGGGTCAAAACCACATAAAGACCAAACATAGCGAGTTTATTTTTACCCAGCCGTACCCATGCATCGCGCCACAGGGAAGTGCCTTTATCTATTTGTATTTCAGCGGCTGTATTCATTGTTCAGCACCTCGCAATTGATGCCGTAGCTTTGGATTCATCCAATTTGCTAATAAATCTGAAATTAGATTAAAAACAATGATTAAGGTAGAAAGAAAAATGGTGGTACCGAGTATCATCGTATAGTCGCGATTAAATGCCGCTTGCACGTAAAACCGCCCAAGACCCGGTATTTGAAAAATTGTTTCTACCACAAATGAACCGGCCAACAAGCCGGCAAAGGCTGGCCCTAGAAACGCCACGGTTGGAATTAATCCTCCACGCAGTGCATGCTTAGCAACCACCACTCTCTCCGGTAGTCCCTTGGCACGGGCAGTACGAATATAATCCTGAGTC